>CAZXSG010000213.1:0-6778 GCA_964643185.1 uncultured Holophagales bacterium | reverse complement strand
TTCCTCGACGAAGCCCCCGCGCCGGCCCCCCAGGAGGAGCACCCCGACCCCCTCGCCTCCGACGCGGACGTCTGCGAGTGCCACCACGCCCGCGGGCGCCACCGCGGCGGGAAAGACGACTGCGAGGGCAACGGCGAGCCGTGCGACACGAAGTGCACGTTCTTCCTCCTCGCGCTCGGAGCCGTCACGGAGGCCCCCGCTGCCGCGGTCGCGCCCGAGCCCGCAGCCCCGGCCGAGACGCCCATCGAGCCCCGCCCCGAGCCCGTGGCCGTCGCGGACGCCGATCTCTACCCGAAGCTCCCGGCTGGAGTGGACCCGCGCACGTGCGGCCGCACCCTCGAACGGAAGACGGTGAAGCTCGACAACGAAGAGCTGGCCGACCTGGCGCTCGAAATGGCCGACGCATCGATGGCGCTGAACGACCACGTCGAGCACGCGGCCGACGTGCGCAAGGGCCTGAAGGAGCAGGAGGGGAGGCTTCAGGCCACTCTCGATCGGCTCGTCGAGCGCGTGAAGACGTGCTCGAAGGAGATCATCACCGAGGCCTTCGAGGTGCCGAACGCGAAAGAGCGTCGGATCGAAATCTACGACCTCGAGACGCACGCCTTCATCCGCTCGCGGCCGATGAGCGACAGCGAGCACGAGAGCGCTGTACAGGGGAACCTCTTCGGGGACGCGACCCCCTCGGCCGACTCGGAGACGCCCATCGGCACCGGCACGATGGACACGACGCCGATCCCAATCGAGGCCGAGTGCGCCGAGTGCGGGCACGCCCAGGAGCACCACGGGAAGGACCACAGGCCCGAGGGCTGCATCGTCGACGCGTGCCCGTGCCGGGGCTTCGTCCCGCTGCCGGAGCCGGTCCCTGAGGCCGTCCCCGTCGCCGCCCAGGCCGAGGAGCCCACTCCAGAGGAAGAGTCCGAGGCTGCTCACGAGGGCGAGGAGAAGGCGGCGTGAGCACCCGACTACTGGCCCTCGACGTAGAAACGACCGGCCTCGACCCCGCCAAGGACCGCGTCATCGAGATCGGCTGGGTACTGTGGGACGTGGAGCGCAAGGCCGCGCTCCGCATGGGCGGCGGGCTCGTCGAGGGCGTGACCGTCTCGCCGGAGATCTCGGAACTGACCGGGATCCTCCCCGAGGACGTGCGCGAGTTCGGGGAGCCGATCGAGGGGCTCTTCTCCGAGATCACCCGCGACGCACACGGCGTCGAGTACGCGGTCGCGCACAACGCGCGTTTCGACCGCGCCTTCCTCGAGGCCGAAGCGAAGCGCGTGGGGCGGCAGCGGCTCTTCGAGTCCCTCACCTGGCTCGACACGATGACGGACCTCCCGCTCCCGAAGCACGTCAAGCCGCGCGACCTCGGCGGGCTGTGCGCCGCGCACGGGTTCGCGCCCCTGATCCAGCACCGAGCGCTCACGGACGCGCTCTCGTGCTGCCGTCTCCTGTCGCAGTACCCGATCGACCGCGTGCTCTACCGGGCGCAGTCGCCCGAGGTGATCGTTCGCGCCGTCGTCTCCTACGACCAGAAGGACCTGGCGAAGGCGCTCCGCTTCCAGTGGCAGGAGGCTGGCGGCGCCGAGTACCCGAAGTGGTGGGTCAAGGCCGTCAAGGAATGCGACCTCCACGACCTCGTGGATGCGTCCCGAGTGGCTGGCTTCCACGCGCAGGTGCTCGGACCTGCGAAGGAAGCGAAGGCCGCGTGAGATCCCTCCTCGTCTTCCTCGCGGGAGTCGCCATCGGCGCGGCGCTCGCTCGTTTGTTCGCCCCAAAGCCCCCGGCTACACGCCGGGCTGTCCGACTCACGTTCATTCCATTGGAAGGAGATCTCTCAATGACGGTCACCCTCAACGCTGGCGGATCGCTTCGGGTCCGCGTCGTCGCAACCGACAACTTCAACAATCCGGCCGAGATCGAGGGCCTCGCGTTCAGCGCGAACGACGCTTCGAAGCTCAGCGTGACGGCCGACGCCGAGCCCAACGTCTTCGCTGTGACGTCCCTCGGCCCGGCCGGCACCGCCCAGGTCACCGTCACGGCGGACGCGCTCATCGGTGAGGGCACCGAGGAGATCACCGGCGTCCTCGACGTCACCGTGCTCGCGGGCAAGGCCGCGAAGTTCGGCTTCGAACAGCTCCCGTAGACCCACGAGAGGGCGAGGAGGCTGGCCCCCTCGCGCCCGCGGTGACCCCGTGAGGCGACTCACGAAAGGGCGGGGCCGGTCCCCCCGCATCACTGTGCGAAGCCGATGAATCGGCACCTGCGGCCCCGGCCCCCGCTCAATTGCGGCCGACAGACGAGAGCGAGGACTGCATGTGAATCGAGAGCCCGTACCTCACAGGACGTGAAGAGAGATACCTGAGACCAAGCGCTGGCCCCGACGCTCATATCGGGGCGTAGGGCGTTGGGAGGAATCCAATGAAAGGCTTCGAGTTTCGACAGCCGCCCGCGACGTACCGGGCGCGATTGAATCGACAGAGGGTGATCGAGATGCACGGACAGGGGTACACCGCACAGGAGATCGCGCAGACGGTCGGCGTGAGCCTCGGGCTCGTGCGCGAGGTCGTGCGCCCGCGTCCCGTGCCTGTCGTCCGCCCCGCCACCGTCCCGCCCGCCCTGGCGTGGCAGGACTACGACGCGATGCCCCTCGGAGCGAGGAGCGCGGCGTGAAAGGCCTGACTCTCACGCAGCCATGGGCGACGCTCGTCGCGAACGGGGCGAAGCGGATCGAAACGCGCTCTTGGGGTACCGCCTACCGCGGGCCGCTCCTCATCCACGCGGCGAAGGGGTTCCCCGCCGACGCTCGCGACCTCGTCACGAATCGTCTGTGGAAGCGTCATCTCCGCGTCGACTCGTGGCGCGATCTCCCGGTCGGTGCCGCTGTCGCAACGGCGCGGCTCTCGGGCTGCGTCTCCACGAACGATTCGCGCATCCGCTTCCGTTTCAAGCTCGTCGAGGAGGCCGGCGTCGACCTCACCGAGGATCAGCTCGACGCTGAGTTCGGCAACTTCGATCCGGATCGCTTCGCGTGGTTCCTCGAGGACGTGAAGCCGCTCGCAGCCCCGATTCCCATGAAGGGCGCGTTGCAGCTCTGGCCGGTGCTCCCGGAATACCTCGCGCAGATCGGAGCGGCAGCATGACCGAGACGATCGGCCCCGAGGCCTTCCCGCTCCAGTGGCCCGCGGGCAAGGCGCGCACGAAGAACCCGACGAGGTCGAAGTTCAAGACCGGCTTCGGCGCCGCGCGCAATCACCTGAGCGAGGAGCTGCGCCGCCTCGGGGCTCAGCGCATCGTCCTCTCGACGAACGTCCCCCTCCGGAACGACGGCCAGCCCCGCGCGAACGTCACCGTCCACGACAGCGGCATCGCCGTCTACTTCACCCGCCGCGGGAAACAGACGTGCTTTGCATGTGACCGCTGGCTGACCGTCGCCGAGAACCTCTACGCCGTCGCGAAAACGATCGAGGCCCTACGCGGCATCGAGCGTTGGGGCGGCGGAGATGCGGTCGACCAGGCCTTCCTCGGCTTCGCGAGCCTGCCCGCGGCCTCATGGCGCTCCGTGCTAGGCGTCATGCCCGGCGAGTCCCTGGCCGACGTGGAGCTTCGCTACAAGACCGCTGCCCGCGTGGCCCACCCCGACGCCGGAGGCTCGGCCGATCGCATGGCCGCGCTCAACGCCTCAATCCTCGAAGCGCGGAAGGAACTCGGCTCGTGAAAGACCTCTGCGTCTGCGGCCGGCCTGCGGTGTCGGCCCTGAAGAAGAAGCGGCTCAAGGCGGGGGCGCTTCTGAAGGACGTCGCCGCCCTGGCCGGGATCTCCGAGACCTACCTGAAGCTCATCGAGGCGGGGAAGCGTCCCTGTGCCGGCGTCCTCCGTGACCGCGTCCTGGCGGCGATCGATGGCAAGCGGTACAGCGCGCCGCCGAAGCCCCTCGACTTCGACAACACGCCGATGGGAGCGGGGCTGTGAAGACGCAAGCGAAATATTGGATCGAGCTTGTGGACGGCCCCAACGGTCCGTTCTTCCGCTTCGTGGCACGCAACGGCCAGAAGTCGATGACGTCGGAGATCTACTCCTCGAAGCGCTCTCGCGACCGTTCGGCCGCCGCCATCTCTCGCGAGTTCTCGATCGAAGTGCGGAAGGGCAAGCCGTGAGCATCCGCTTCTTCGCCGCCGGCACGCCGAAGCCCCAACCCCGCGGCCGGGCCACCATCCGCGGCGCCCACGCGGGCATCTACGACCCCGGCACGGCCGACTCGTGGAAGGCCCTCGTGTGCTTCGCGGCCCGCGCGGTGAAGCCCGCTGCCGTGCTGAACGCTGCTCTCCGCGTCTCGATGCACTTCGTCTTCGCGCGGCCGAAGGGGCACTACGGCAGGAAGGGCGGGCTCTTGCCGAGCGCGGCCCGCCACCACACGATGACGCGCTTCGACGCGGACAACCTCGCGAAGGCCGTGCTCGACGTGATGACGCAAGACGGGTGGTGGACCGACGACGGCTACGTGGTCGACCTCCACGTCACGAAGTGCTGGGGCGACGCGCGCACGCAAGGCGTCACGGTCACCGTCGAGCTGTTCGAAGCGGCCGCAGTCGACCCTCTGGCGGACGTGGCGCCGCTCTTCGCGGAGGCTGTGTGACGGAGAGGGTCGCGGTGATGGCTGGTCGAACGAAGGTCGCCGACTTACTGACCGTGCGAATTGCGCTCGTGACCGGCGTCGATGGCCCCTGTCTCGTGCTTATCGATGACGAGGATGGAGATGGGAGACGGATCGCAGGCCCGAAGCCGTGGGGCGGCGGCATGACCACGAGCATCTTCACGGCAACCCTCTCCGTGGTGGAGCTGCGCAAGGCACACCGCGCGGAAGCGAAGCGCACCGCAAAAGCCGGGAAGCCGCGGTGAGGACGCCCACCATCACGGCCGAACCGGCCGTCGTCTACGTGACCGACGCGACCCACGGCAGGCGCTCTCTCAATAAGAGGGGAGCGGCCATGCGGGCGGCGCGAGCCCTCATCACGACGCTCTCCGCGAACTGTGGCTGCGTGCCGTACAACCACGACACCCACGCCGACTCCACCTATTGCCGACACCACGACTACGACAGGAGCGAGGCCGCGCGCGAGTACCTGATGCGCCGCGAGAAGCGCCTCTTCGAATGGCTCGTAAAGCGGATCGTTCGCAAGTTCCAGCGCACCGAGGCCGCTGCGAAAGTGGCGATGAAGGACACGGTCCGCAGGACCGTACGGGCGAGCAAGGCGCGGATGCGCTACGGCGACTACCTGCGCGCGAAGGACTCCCATCCCGACCTGACCTTCCGCGAGTTCATGGGCCGGGGTTTTCTCCTCAAGCACCCTAACGATGTCCCAACCCTCATTCCGCGAGGTGATGAATGAACGGCCCCGACGGCGAACACTGGGACGGCTGCACCTGTGAGGACTGCACGCCGAAGCCTCTGCCGCCGGACGCGCGAGACCCGATCACGAAGGTCATCGAACAGCTTGCGCGGCGTTGGGGGAGCGACGCCACGCCGATCGTGGAGGCCCGCGCCGAGCTTGCCCGACTGCGCGCCCCCGCCCCGCAGCCCGACTCCCGCATCGAAGCGTGGCGCGCGCTGGACGCGGAGGAACGCGCCTACTCGACACGCCGCCTCGCGATCGCGGGGCGCCTCGGTGAGGTCGCCGCGGCCGCGCTCGAAGCGCTCGGGGAGCGGCCATGACGACCGCCAAAGCAATCGCCGCGTGGCGCGCGGTTCCTCTCTCCACGCGCAACCGCGTCCTTTCCGCGTTCCGGGATCTACAGGACCAGGCCGATGACCGGGGATACGGCGCGCGCGACCGGTCCGACGCCTACGGCGCTGCCGTTGGAGTGCTCGAGGTGCTCTCGGCGCCACCTGATTTCGAGACGCCGAAACAGCGCTCCGAGCGCATTCACGCCGAGGGCGGATGGTGCGAGCAGGGGTGCTGCCGGTGAAGCGCCTCCCCCTCTCCCTCCTCGCCATGGCGCTCCTCTCGCCGCTGCCGAAGGGCAAGACCGAGCCCTCGCCGCCCCTCGTCGAACCCCGCCCCGTTTCCGAGCACGAGTCCCGCCAGCAGCGCAGGGCGCGGGAGCGCAAGGCGTGGAAGAGGGGCGGACGATGAAGGTCCGCGTTCGCCTCCCGCTCCCTGGCGACATCCACAGCGGGCTCGTCGCCGCAATCGTGACCGAGCGGCTCCAGGCTCGCATCGAGAGTGGGGAGATCCAGGCTCTCGGCCAGCCGATGCCGGACACGAAGACCTCGCGTCCTTACCTCTGCGTCTACGCGGACGCCGAGTCCTGCGCGTGGGCGCCCCTCACGTCATCTTCGATGCGGGGGCGTTCCGGCCGCGTGTGCGTCGGCGGCGACTCGTTCCTGAAGGACCCCGGCTACCTCTTCGAGGGCTCGCGGCTCGTGTGGTGGGAGATGAATCCCACCGTGCGCGACACCGAGCCCGTCTCGCGGGAGGCGCTGCGCGCCGTGCGCACCGCCATCGCCGAACACTTCCCCGCCCTCCGGGAAGTCCTGGGGGTCGCGGCATGAGTGGCCCGCGCGCCATCGGAGCCGAGCAGGTGTAATCACCGTGCCGCGCGTCCCTTGCGGGGAGCACGAGAGGGCCCGCAACGACCACATCAGGTCCGAACGCCGTTACCAGGGCAGCGGCGAGGCGGGAGTCGAGAATCGAGAGCACTGGTTCAGCCATGTGCTCCCCACCCTACGATGAACCCCTCAACCCGGCGAAGACGGGGGTAATCGCCGACGAGAGCCGGCAGG
>CAZXSG010000212.1:0-6806 GCA_964643185.1 uncultured Holophagales bacterium | reverse complement strand
CCCCGCGTCTCACCCCTCCGGGCCCGGGCCAGGGCGCCGCGCTGGCAGAGGCCCGCACCGTGTCCGAACCCGCGCCCCGAAAGGATGTACTCCGAGCGCGTCTCGCCCGTGGAAAAGGCGGTGGATCTCACCGTGGACGCTCCCCACAGATCGAGAGCGGTCATGCGGAACGCGAAGCCGCTCACCACGCGGAGCTTCCCGCTGCCCAGCAGCCGCACGCTCGACACCCGTCCGGCCTCGGTGCGCGAGTAGATCTCGAAGAGACGCGCGCCCGGAACCCCGAGCCGCTCGCCGAGGGTGGCAAGCCCCGTCCTCGAGATCCAAAAGGTCCACGCCAAAGAAGGATCGCCCGCGCACACATCGTCGACGATCGACGGAATGTCCGGCTGCTCTTCGTCGTCCCACACGTCGACCGGCCGTGCGGTCTGACCACCGCACGCGCCGTGGTAAGGCGCGGAGATGACGCGGCCGTTCTGGATCAGAACGAGGCCCTCGCTGGCCTCGGCGGCGCGGCGCGCCACCTTGGAGATCGCCGAGCGGCCCCGGTAGACGTGGCAATGCGTTCCGTCGCAGAGGTCCGCTCCGTTCGCTTCGTGCCGGAGCCGCTTCCCGAGGGAATACGAGCGAGCGGCAACGGCCTGGGCCTCGAGCGCCGAAGGGAGAGCGTTCCCCATCTCGGCCGTGATCACCGCCGCCGCGTACTCCTCGAGGGGGACCGTCTCGACCGCGCCGGTCGCGAGCCTCAGCACGCGCACGGAACGGACACTCCGGGTGGCCGGCCCGCCGAGTGCCCACGCCGGGCGAAGCAGAGCCATGGAAGCCGCTGCGAGGAAGATTCGACGCTTCACCGAGTCGCGGATTGTAAGGAGTCGGAGGCGCTATGCGGAGTGATCGTCGCCCGCGGCGCCCTGGAGCGTCTTCGAGGCGTGCGGGAGGACTGCCGCGATCACGTCGAGGCACTCGACGGCGCCCTTCGGGGAGCCGGGCAGATTGACGACCAGCGTTCGCTTCCGCACCCCCGTCACCTGGCGGGAGAGGATCGCCGTGGCCTTGAGGACACGCGACTCCATGCGCATCGCCTCGGCCAGACCCGGGACCTCGAAATCGAGCACGGCGCGCGTCGCCTGCGGTGTCACGTCGCGCGGCGCGAGCCCCGTGCCGCACGTCGTGAGGACGAGATCGCAGTCCCCCCCGTCGGCCAGGGAGGAGATCGCCGCTCCGATCGCGTCCGCCTCGTCCGGCACGATGAACGCGGGCAGGAGAGTTGCCCCGGGAAAGTGCCGTGCGCACGCCTCACGGACCGAGGGCCCGCCCCGGTCCTCGCGTTCCCCGCGGGAGGAGCGGTCCGACACGGTGACGATGGCGATGCGCAGGCTCAGCCGCCGATCTCGCTCATGTTCCGGGCGTGGAGCGGCAGCATGCCTTTCTCCATCCCAACGAACATCGGGTGCTTCTCTTCCTTGATCTCGGCCGAGCGCCGCACCAGGGAGAGCAGATCCTCGTCGCTCGCCCCCTGGCGCATCGGCCCGAGGAGGTCGACGTCGCGGTGGCCGAACAGGCAGCCCTTGAGGAAACCGTCCTGCGTCACGCGCATCCGGTTGCAGGTGTCGCAGAAGCGGTCCGAGATCGGCGTGATGAAGCCGAGCGTTCCGCGGTGAGCGCCGAGCGGGCTCTTCACCGTGTACTCGTCGGCCGGGCCGGCCACGAACGTCCGGGCGATCGGCGTCAGCTCGTAGCCCGCGGCGAGGAGCCGGTCGCGGATCTCCTCCCACGACACGAAGTCCGAGTCCTTCCAGTCGTTGTTGCCGAACGGCATGAACTCGATGAACCGCACGGCGAGCTGTTTGGCGAACGTCATCTCCGCGAGAGGCAGGATCTGGTCGTCGTTCATGCCCCGGAGGACCACCGCATTGATCTTCACAGCGTCGAAGGGAAGCGTGAGCGCGAGCTCGATCGAGCGGAGCACGGGCTCGAAGTGATCCCGCCGGGCCATCTTGCGAAAGTGCTCGGCCTCGGCGGAGTCGAGCGAGAGGTTCACCTTGGTGAGGCCCGCGGCCAGGAGTTCGTGCGCCATCCGGGGAAAGAGCACGCCGTTCGTCGAGAGCGCGATGCCGCCGGGGAACCCGATATCGCGAAGATCCGAGACGATGCCCACGAGGTCGGGCCGCGTCGTGGGCTCCCCGCCGGTGATGCGCACCTTCGTGACCCCGAGCGACGCGAGGAGACGGGCCGTGCGGGCGATCTCCTCCCGGCTGAGGAGGTGGGGCAGAGGACGGAACTTCTGGTCCTCCGGCATGCAGTACACGCATCGGAGGTTGCAGCGGTCCGTCACCGAGATCCGCACGTAGGTGATGCGCCGCCCGTGGCCGTCGACGAGGGTGCGGTCGTCCATTGCGGAAGTGTAGGCCGTCGGCGGCCGATAATCGCCAGGGTGAAGACCCCGGCTCTCCGTGAGCGCTTTTTCGCGGCGGCTCCGCGCTACGAAGACCGCGGCTTTCTGGGGCGCGGCGGCTCCGGCATCGTGTTCGCCGCCTGGGACCGCGAGCTCGGTCAGGAGGTCGCGATCAAGGTGCTCGCTCCCCCGTCGGGTTCCGACGAGGAGGACTGGGCCTGGCGCATTCGTCGCGAAGTGCGCTCGGCACGCCGCGTGAAGCACCCGAACGTGGCCCAGATCTACGATCTCGCCGAGGCCGGCGATTTTTCCTACGTCACCATGGAGCTCGTCCACGGCCGGAGCCTGGCCGAGGTTCTGGACGATGGTCCCCTCACCGTGAGCCGGATGATCCCCATCCTCCGGCAGGCGGCCCTCGGAGTTCAGGCCGCACACGACCTCGGAATCGTGCACCGGGACCTCAAGCCCGGGAACATCATGGTCGGAGCCGAAGGCGAGGTCGCCGTCCTCGACTTCGGCCTGGCCATCGACGTGAAGCGGGACGTCCGGCGCACGCGACACGGACTGCTTCCCGGAACGCCCGCCTACATGGCCCCGGAGCAGATCCACGAGGAGCCCATCGATGGACGAGTCGATGTGTACGCCCTCGGAGTCATCGGCTGGGAAGGGCTCACGGGCGTTTCCCCGTTCGTGCGGGAGAGCCCCATGAAGACGTTGCTCGCCCATCTCAACGAACGGCCTCCCTCTGGCGCGCTCGAGGCATCGGGCGTTCCCCCGGGCCTCGCGTCGGTGCTCCTGCGCTGCCTGTCGAGGGACGCCTCGGGCCGGCCCGCCACGGCAGCCGACCTCGCCCGGCAGCTCGCGGCCTTTTCCTCGAGCCGCACGATCGCCACGCTCACCGCCGGCGCCCTCGAGCGGCCTCCGCGCGTTCTCGTGGCCGACGACGAGAAGACCATCCGATCGCTTCTCGGGCTCCTCCTCGGCAAGGAGGGTTTCGACGTGGTGATGGCGGCAAACGGCGAGGAGGTCCTCGAGAAGGTCGCCGCGAACCCTCCCGACGCCATCCTTCTCGACGTGAACATGCCGCTCCTCGACGGCATCGACACGCTCCGCCTGCTCAAGGCGGGCTCCGGGACCGCCGCGATCCCGGTCATCATCATCTCGGCGATCGCGTCCCGGAGCCGCCAGGCCTTCGCCGTCGCGTCGGGCGCGGTCGACTTCTTCGCCAAGCCCCTCGACCTGCCCGCGCTGCTGTCCTGCTTGAGAAGCGTGACCGGACGCTGAGTCAGGTGCCGCGCGGTCGCCGATAGGCTCCGCTCTTGCCGCCCGTTTTCTCGACGAGAACGATCGGGCCGAACACGATGCCCTTGTCCGCCGCCTTGCACATGGCCTACCCGGTGAGCCCCGCCGCCGTCGCCGCGCCCAGCAGCCCCTCCCCGTAACCCGTGCGGCCCTCACCCCGGACCGTGGCGAGGATCTCCACCGCCCGCGCGCGAGGCTTCCTCGCGCAGACCACGTCGACCGAATCGAAGAGCAACGGATGGCAGAGCGGAATCCACTCGGACGTGCGTTTCGCCGCCTGGATCCCCGCGAGGCGGGCCACGGCGAGCGCATCCCCTTTGGCGTTCTCGCTCGCCACGAGCGCCGCGAAGGCCTCCCGCGAGAGCGTCACCCGCGCCCGCGCCGTCGCCGTGCGCTGGGTCGAGGCCTTGCCCGAGACGTCCACCATCCGGGCCGAGCCATCAGACCCGAGGTGGGAAAGTCTCGTCGACGTCCTTTGCTTCGAGATCGGCATAGTCCTCCGGTGTGTTGACGTTGAGAAAGTGTTCCGGCCCGGAATCAGGCAGATCGGCCGTTTCTTCTTCCGTGAGCACGACGCCGCCCGCGGCGGTCGCGAGCCTCACGAGCGCGAACTCACCATCCGAGACACGCGGCAGGAGCGCCGGGAGCGCGCTCTTTCGCCAGACTCCGGACAGGGGCTGTGGGCGCCCGGCGACGGTCGGGATGACGACCGGCGCGGACGTCAGGGCGGCCAGCTCGAGGAGGGATGCGAGAAACGCCTCCGAGAGTCGCGGCGTGTCCGTCGCGATCACGAGGTTGAGGTCCTCGGGACTCCACGAGAGCGCCGCCAGGACGCCCAGCGCCGAGGCATGCGAAACCGATCCATCGATGACGAAGGGGTACGGAAAGCCGGCGAAAGGCGCGGGGTCCTTTCCGACGAGCGCCGCGCGGCCGCACACGAAGACGAGCTTTCGCGCCTGATGGATCGACAGCGGCCGGTTCCGGAAGGGAAGCAGCGCTTTGTCCCGGCCCATGCGGGAGGAGCGGCCGCCCACGAGAACGAATCCAAAGGCCATCCCCGTCATCGTAACCGGCCGCTTCGGGCAGGACCGCTCCCGACCTCGCCCGGGGCGACATCCACGGCATACCATGGCGCACTTGCTCGTCACCGTCGTCGTACCTGTCCGAGGAGAGGCTCCGCCGGGGGACCTCATCCTGTCGCGTCTCTTTCGTCCGGGGGTCTCCGTCGTCGTTTCGGCCGACGCCGCGTGCGGCGAAGACGCGCTCCTGGCCTGGCGCGAGGCAGGCGCCGTCGTCACGCGGAGCGACGCGCCCCGGGGAGCGAGGCTCCGCGAGGCGGGGCTCTCGGCCGAGGGCCAGGTGCTTCTCTTCCTCCATGCCGACACGCTCCTCCCTGAGGGCTGGACCGAGGCGGTGCGTGGGGCCATCGCGTCGGGCGCGGCCGGGGGGGCCTTCCGGTTGAGGTTCGCCGGCGATTCCGCCGGCCTCCGCTGGGTCGCGGCCTGGGCGAATCTCCGCACGGCGCTCACGCGGGTCCCGTACGGTGACCAGGCCCCCTTCGTACGAAGGGACACCTACGAAAAGCTCGGAGGCCATGCCCCTTGGCCGCTCCTGGAAGACGTCGAGCTCTTCCGGCGCGTCCGCCGCACCGGCCGGGTGGCTCTCCTTCGGGAGGCCGTCGAGACCTCGCCGCGCCGATACGAGAGCCTCGGGATCGTGCGCACCGTGCTCACGAACTGGAAGACCCTTCTCCTGTTCCGGCTCGGCGCCTCTCCCGACGCTCTCGCCGAGGCGTACCGCCGGGGTCGATCTAAGATTCCGCCGTGACCAACGAGGCTGGAATCGAGCGGCTCCGCGAGGTCTTCGCGGCAGGCTCGAAGCGCTACGAGCTCCGGCATCTGCTGGGGCAGGGCGGCGTGGGCGCCGTGTTTGCGGCCTACGACCGCGACCTGGACGCCGAGGTCGCGATCAAGGTGCTCTTCCCGGACATTCTCGAGACGGAGCCGCTCTATGTCGCGCGCTTCCGTCAGGAAGTCCGGATCGCTCGGAAGATCAAACACGAGAACATCGCCCCGATTTTCGACATCGCCGAGGCGGGTCCGCTGCACTTCGTGAGCATGGAGCTCGTGGCGGGCGAGAGTCTCGCGGAACGGCTCGACAGGGTGGGCCGGCTCAACGAGGCCGCGACGATACCGGTCCTCGAGCAGATCGCGCGCGGGCTCGACGCAGCCCACGGCGCCGGGGTCGTCCATCGCGATCTCAAGCCGCAGAACGTGATGCTCACGCCCGAGGGCAAGGTCGTCATCCTGGATTTCGGAATGGCCCGCCACCTCCCCTCGCCACAGCTCACCCAGACGGGTTTCGTCACGGGCACCCCGGCGTACATGGCTCCCGAGCAAATCCTCGAGGAGCCCGTCGACGGACGGGCCGACGTCTACGCCGCCGCCATGGTGGCCTGGGAGTGCCTGACGGGCAACCTCCCCTTCCAGCGCGACACCGCCCTTTCGACCATGGAGGCCCAGCTCGACGACCCGCTTCCCGCGAACGACCTCGCCGAAGCACGGGTCTCCCCGGAGCTCGCGGCCATCCTCGTGAAGTGTCTCGAGAAGAAGCCCGAGGCTCGCTACGAGACGGGAAAGGCCCTCGCGGAGGAGCTCCGCAAGCTGCAGCGCGAACGCCGTCTCACCCGGCCCCTGAGCCCCCCGCGCGCGCCGTCGCCCCGCCCGCGGCGCCGCGTCCTCCTCGCCGACGACGAGGCCGAGGTGAGGTCCGAGGTCGCCGCGCGCCTTTCGAGAGCCGGATACGACGTCGATCTCGCGCGGGACGGCGCGCAGGCTCTCGAACGCCTCCTCGAAAGGCAGCCCGACGTCCTCGTGCTCGACGAGGCGCTCCCCGTCATGGATGGACTCGACGTCCTCCGGGTCGTCAAGGCGAACGGAGCCACCACCCGCGTGCCCGTCATCCTCCTCTCGTCGGTCATGGGCAAGTCTCACCACGCCTTCGCGCTCGCGGCCGGGGCCGTTGCCGTGATCGCGCGACCTCTGGATCTCGACGCGCTCCTCGCCGCAGTCGACCGGACCGGGAGCCGGTAGACCGCAGCGAAAACGCCGAG
>CAZXSG010000211.1:0-6807 GCA_964643185.1 uncultured Holophagales bacterium | reverse complement strand
CGCGGCCCGGCCCTCCCGGGTCGCCTCGCGCTGGAGCGCGAAGTTCATGAACGAGTACGCATCGCGCCGGTTCTCCATGGGCACCTTCTCGACCTCGAGGAGCCGCTCGAGCGACCTGGCGAAGTAGCCGTCGATGCCTTTCAGATCGTGCACGATCGCGCACCCGAACGTCCCGCGACCGCCCAGCGTGAAGAGGTACGCATAGCCACCCGGCGCGCGCTCCGCATCGAAAAGCACCCACACGCGGTCTCGCTCGTCGGTGTCGAACGTCGTCTCCCGTGCGAGGCCGTCGGGCGTCTGCGGACCCGTCGCGACGGGCGAGGCCCGCGCGAGGTCGAGCCGGGAGCGGAAGCGCACGTCGACGCCAGCGGCGAGAGCGCCCGCGAGCAGCGTGGTGTCGAGCGTGCCCTCGCCGGGGCCGCGCGTGACGAACCAGCCATAGGGAAGCACCGAGGAGATCTCCGTGCGGCGGAGCTTCGAGTCGAAAAACGAAGCCGCCTGCGCTGGCCTCCAGGGAGGCGGGCTCAGCCCCAGCCTCGCGAACATGCCGGGCACGTCCTCCGCCGGATCGGACGCATCCTCGATGACCTGGAAATCGCCGATGAAGCGTGCGCCCACGGTGGCGTTCTTTTCGTGGACGACGACCCGCCGGCCGGCCCTGGCGAGCAGCGTGGCGGCGACGAGACCCGAAGGCCCCGCTCCCGCGATGACGATGTCGTCTCCCGAAAGGCTCACGGGGCCATTATTCACGGCCGCCCGTGTCCCGGGCGCGGGCGCCCGAGGAGACGGCGCGCGTTCGGGTCGGACGGAGACAGCACGAGAGCCTCCTCGGCCCACCTTCGGGCGCTCTCGGGCCTGCCCCTCGCCTCGTAGGCGTAAGCCGATTTCACGAGGAGGTGCGGCACCACGGGCCACAGGCGGGGCAGGCCCATCGCGGTCCTCAGCCAGAGCGGAGAGATGAAGTCGGCGGGGCGCATCCGCGGCCCGGCCTCGCGGGCGCCGGCCTCGAGCCACGGCGCCTTCCCCTGCGTGAGGAGCCACCAGTGTCCGTAGAGCGGGGTCAGCGAGGCCACGTCGGAGACGCGATCGGGGCCCGAGCGCGGCCAGCTCGAGCCGGGGGGCGGGACGAGGAACTCCGTGTAGGCGCACCAGACGCCCGGCGCCACGAGAACGCCCGGCAGGTTGAGAAGCATCCCGAGGCCGAGGAGCCCCGCGGCGAGCTTCCGTGGGGCCAGCACGGCCGGAGCGACGAGGAGCGGCAGGACCGGCAGCACGAGCCTGGGTCCCCACGCCGAGCCGCCGTTCCATCCCCACCAGCGGGCCATCACGAAAACGAGCAGGAGTCCGGCGCCCGGCAGGAGAGGCAACGCCGCGGGGGACAGCCGGCGCACGCCGAGCACCGCGGCCAGGAGGACGGGCGCAAAGAACAGGAGCCCGCGGCCCGGCGAGACGAGGAGGCCGAAGAGGCCCGTGAAGAACGGCGTCGTGAACGCGAACATCTGCGAGCCGTAGCCCGCCTCCGCCGCCGAACCGCTCCGCATCACGTTGACGGCGAGCGCCAGCGCGAGGAGCGCGGTCTCGGCGCCCAGCGCCACGAGCGCGCACCGGACGCGCTCTCTCTCGGAGCCGGACCTCAGCAGGATGCCGAGAATGAGAATGGGAGCCAGCAGCCAGAGGACCGGCTTGAGGAGCGCCGCGCTGCACCACGCCAGCGCGGCGAGCGCGGCCCGCCTCGGAGAGAGCGTCTCCGCGAGAGCGAGCGCGGCGCCCGCGGCGAGGCCCGCCGCGCAGAAGGGCTCGACGAACGAATCGGCGGCGTAGGGGAAGAGGTACGTCCCCGCGAGAAAAGCCGGGGCCCAGAAGCCGGAGGCGCCGGGGACGAGCCGTCTCACGAGCGCCCGGAACGCGAGCGCCGCGAGGCCCGCTCCCAGAGCCCACGTCACGCCGACGGCCATGTCGAGCCCCGAGGGGCCGAGCAGCGAGCGGACGGGCCACACGACGGCGAGCATCGGGACGTGAAGGAGCGAGGGAAAGAGCCCGTAGCGGGACTGGAACGGCGGAGACACGAACAGCGTCTCGCCGGGGTGCGGTGGTCCCGGAGGCGGATTCGCCATCTCGAAGCGTCCCTGAACGAACAGGCCGAGCGCCTCCGAGAGCATCTCGGCGCCATCGGCCGAGATGGCCGCGCGTCCGATGAACGCGAACGCGAGGAGCAATACGAGGACCGCGTTCGGAACGAGGTCCTTCCTCCGTCCGCCTGAACGTATGGCTTCGGACAAGGGCGCATGATCACCCGCTGCGCGGCGCCACGCCAGCTCGCGAATCTGGTAGCGTCGCGTCTTCTCCGGTCGAGGAGGTTCGTTCATGAAAGACAGCTCCACAGCTTCGCGACCCGGCACGCGCGGACCTTCCGCCGGTGTGACCCTCCTCGCGGTATGCGCCGTGCTCTGGGGAGGCGCAGCCCGGGCGGCCCAGCCCGGCACCGGCGGAAACGGCGTCTTCCGCTTCACGGGTGAACGCGTACCGCTCGCGGTCGACGAGCCCGGCATGGAAGGACGGCGGACGCTCGAAGCCGATTTCGGAGCCCTCCGCGCGGCCCTCGCCGCGGCGCCTCTCGAAGCCTCACGGAAAGACGGCGTCCTCTTCGAGATCCCCATGCCCGACGGAACGTTCCAGCGCTTCCGCATCGTCGAGGCACCCACGATGGAGCCGGCGCTCCAGGCCAGGTTCCCCGAGATCCGCTCCTATTCCGGTCAGGGCATCGACGATCGCGCCGCCACCGTGCGCCTCGACATCTCGCCCTTCGGCTTCCACGCGCAGGTCCTCGGGTCGACGGGCCGTGTCTTCGTGGACCCCGTCACGTGGGGAGACACCGAGCGGTACGTCACGTTCGACACCGCGACCGTGAAGACCGCGCGCCGCCAGCGCTTCAGCTGCGGAACCGAAGCCCCGGCGGGCGGGTCGACCCCCGCGCCCCCTCGGTTCGCCCGGCCCGCCGCCCCGCAAGCGGTCGTTCAGCTCCGCACGTACCGTCTGGCCGTCGCGACGACGGGCGAATACACCGCGTTCTTCGGTGGCACCGTGGCTGGCGCTCTGGCCGCCGTCAACACGACGGTGAACCGCATCACGGGCATCTACGAGAAAGAGCTCGCCGTGCGGCTCACGCTCGTCGCCAACAACAACGTGCTGATCTTCACGAACCCGGGATCGGATCCGTTCGACAACACGGCGTCCAGCGGGCAGCTCACGATCACCCAGACCCAGATCGACAACCTGATCGGCAATGCGAACTACGACGTCGGCCATCTGCTGTGCACGGCCGGCGGCGGCGGGCTGGCCGGCCTCGGGGTCGTCTGCGTGGACGGCGACAAGGGCGGCGGCGCCACCGGAAGCGGCGTCCCGCAGGGCGACCCCTTCGATGTCGATTTCGTCGCTCACGAGCTGGGCCACCAGTTCGGAGCGAATCACTCGTACAACGGCTCCACCGACGGCTGCTCGACCCGCAACGCGCCGACGGCCTGGGAGCCCGGCAGCGGCGTGACGATCATGGGCTACGCAGGACTCTGCGGCGCCGAAGACGTCGCCGCGAACAGCATCCCTCACTTCCACGCCGGCACCCTCGACGAGATCAACGCGTACCTCGCCACGACGAGCTGCGCGGTGACGGCAGCGACCCTCAACAACACGCCGACGGCGGGCGGCGCGCCGAGCTCGACGATCCCGAGGAGCACGCCGTTCACGCTGGTCGGCTCGGGGAGCGACCCGGACCCGGGCAACGTGCTGAGCTACTCCTGGGAAGAGCACGATCTGGGACCGGCGGGTCCGCCGAACACCGACGCCGACGGCCAGCTCCGGCCACTCTTCCGATCGTTCGTCCCCGATTCGAGCCCCTCGCGCACATTCCCGAAGCTGGCCGACATCCTCTCGAACAGTGCTGTGCTCGGTGAATCCCTTCCCACGCAAACGCGCACGATGAGCTTCCGCATGACCGTGCGCGACAACGTGGCGGGCGGGGGCGGCGTGACGATCTCGCCAGCCACGCAGATCCAGGTGGTCTCGAGCGCCGGGCCGTTCGTCGTGACGGCTCCCAACCTTCCCGGCGTCACCTGGAATCCGGGAAACCAGACGGTGACCTGGAACGTCGCGAACACGAACCTCGCTCCGGTGTCCTGCGCAAACGTGAACATCCTGTTTTCCCCGGACGGAGGCCTCACGTTCCCCACGATCCTCGCGGGCACGACGGCGAACGACGGCTCGCAGGTCGTTGCGGCTCCCGCGGCCGCGACGACGCAGGGGCGCGTCAAGGTCGCGTGCGCGAGCGGCATCTTCTTCGACATCAACGACGCGAACTTCACGAACGTCGGGGGTGGGGGGCCGGCGCCCACCGTGTCCTCCACGAGCCCGAGCTGCGCCAACGTGACCGGCGGGCGGTCGATCCTCGTCAACGGAACCGGCTTTCAGATGGGCGCAACGGTCTCCCTCCTGGGAACGGCCTGCACCGTGACGAACTTCAGCACCACCCAGCTCACGTGCACCACGGGCGCGCGAGCGGCCGCGTCCGCGACGCTCGGCAACGTCGTCGTCACGAACCCCGACCTGCAGGCCGGGACGCTGACGAACGGGTTCACGTACGCCGTACGCGGCGACGCGAACAACAACGGGTCGATCACGCCCGCGGATTCCATCTACCTCAACCTCGCGATCTTCCTGGGGGGCAACCCGGTGTCGAACCTCTGCCAGGGAGACGTGAACTCCAACAACGCGATCACGCCGGCGGACAGCATCTTCCTCAACCTCTTCGTCTTCCTCGGCGGGAGCACCCCCGGCCCCTGAGGAGAAGACCGGAATCCGGGGGGCTTTCAGGAATGCCCTAAACTCGCGGGTTCGGCCCGTTTCGGCCGCTGGGAGCCCCACCGTGCGTTACGCCTCCGTCCGCCCTCTCTTCGAGCCGTTCCTCCTCTCCGTGCAGGTTCCCGGCCGCTACCTGGGCCTCGAGCGCAACGTCACGCGCAAGAGCCTGCCGGACACGAAGGCCTCCCTGTGCCTCGCGTTTCCCGACACCTACGAGATCGGGATGAGCCACACGGGCACCAAGATCCTGTACGAGATCGTCAACCGCCGGCCCGACTGGGCCTGTGAGCGGACGTACGCCCCGTGGGTGGACTTCGAGGCCGTGCTCCGAAGGGAGAACGTGCCGCTCTTCTCGGTGGAGTCGTTCGCGCCCGTGAAGGACTTCGACGTGCTGGGCTTCTCGCTCCAGAGCGAGCTGAACTACACCAACGTGCCCAACATGCTCGATCTCGCGGGGATCCCGGTTTTCGCCGTCGACCGCAGCGACGCGGACCCGATCGTCATCGGCGGCGGGCCCTGCGTCGCGAACCCCGAGCCCGTGGCGGACTTCTTCGACGTCTTCCTCATCGGGGACGCCGAGGAGGCGCTCGTCACGTTCCTCGAGAAGGTCGACGCGACCCGCGGGCTCCCGCGGAGGGAGCGCCTCATCGCGCTCTCGACCTGCCCCGGCATCTACGTGCCGCAGCTCTACGACGTCGTCTACGACGGCGACCTCGTGGTGTCGTACACGCCCAACGCCCCCGGCGTCCCGGAGCGCGTCGTGCGCACGTACGTCGAGAAGCTCTCGCCCGACGTGTACGCGGCCAAGCCCATGGTGCCGTCGGTCGAGATCGTGCAGGACCGCCTCGGCCTCGAGATCATGCGGGGCTGCACGCAGGGCTGCCGCTTCTGCCAGGCCGGCTACTGGTACCGCCCCGTGCGCGAGCTGGATCCGGGCGACGTGGCGAAGATGACGAAGAGCTTCATCGACGAGGCGGGCTGGAGCGAGGTGGGCCTCCTCTCGCTCTCTTCGGCCGACTATTCCCAGATCGAGCCCCTCGTCGCGTGTCTCGCGCCGGAGCTCGCGAAGACGAAGGTGTCCATCTCTCTCCCGTCGCTCCGCGCCGAGGCATTCTCCGTGGCGCTCGCCGATGCCGTCTCCGAGGTGCGCAAGTCGGGCTTCACGTTCGCGCCCGAGACCGGCTCGGACCGCCTCCGCCGCGTGATCAACAAGACGTTCACGAACGACGACATGGTGAAGGCGGCCGACGTGGCTTTCGCACGGGGCTGGGACCTCATCAAGGTCTACACGATGATCGGCCTCCCCACCGAGACGCAGCCCGATCTCGACGAGCTCGTGACGCTCGTGCGGAACATCCTCGCGCAGGGGAAGAAGCACGGCGTGAAGCCCACGGTGAACGTTTCCGTGGGCTCCTTCGTGCCGAAGAGCTTCACGCCGTTCCAGTGGTTCGGGTTCGACGGCGTCGAGAGCCTCGAGAAGAAGCTCGCCTACCTCAAGGACCAGTTCCGCTCGGTGCGCGGCGCCAAGATGAAGTGGCACGAGCCGCGGGAGGCCGAGATCGAGGCGCTCCTCTCGCTGGGCGACCGGCGCATGTCGGCGGCGCTCCTCGAGGTGTGGAAGCGCGGCGGACGGTTCGACGGTTGGAGCGAGCACTTTTCGTGGGAGCGCTGGAACGCGGCGCTCGAGGCCGTGGGCATCCCCAAGAGCCGCCACCTCCGCGACAAGGACCTCAAGGAAACGATGCCCTGGGACATCGTGGACGCGCTCATCCGCAAGCCGTTCCTCGTGGTCGAGTGGAAGAAGGCCGTCAAGGAGATGGACACCGACGACTGCAAGTGGGGCCACTGCTACGCGTGCGGCGTGCCGGGCAACGGGGAGGCCACCGTGCTCGCCGAGGCCCTGCCCCCGTCGTTCTCGTTCGGCTGGGGATCGCGCGGCAGTCCGCTGCGCCCGGG
>CAZXSG010000210.1:0-6808 GCA_964643185.1 uncultured Holophagales bacterium | reverse complement strand
GTTGAACGAGCCGGAATGCAGCACCGTGCCTGATCCGACCGCCGTCCCGCTCGGGGCCTTGTAGACCGATATCGTGCCCGCCGCTCCGAGCGCTACCTCGGGGTTGCCGCGGATCTCGATGACAGTCATCGATTGTCGAACGTTCACCATCGGCGTAAGGCCGGGATCGATGCCCGGCTGGTAGCTGATCGCAATCGGTATGATCGGGGCGGGACCTGTTGGGCCGGTTACCCCCGAGCTTCGGACGCGGGAGCGCCGACCGGGGACCGGCCATCGCCGTCCAGCCCGACGGAAAGATCGTCGTCGCGGGCGACACGAATCGCGACGGCTCCTTCGACTTCGCCGTCGCCCGTTACACCTCGACGGGAGCGCCCGATGCGGGTTTCGGGGGCGGCGGTGTCGCGGTCGTCGGTCTGGGAGCCGGGTCCACCGACTTCGCCTCGTCCGTGGCCGTCCAGCCGGATGGCCGCATCCTCGTCGGGGGTACCTCGAACGCTTTCTCGTCGAACGATTTCGCCGTGGTGCGCATCCTTGCGACCGGAACGCCGGACACGGGCTTCGGGAACGGGGGCATCGCGACGAGGGACTTCCTCGTGGGCAGCGACGACATCGGCTCGGCCCTCGTCCTCCAGACCGACGGCCGGATCGTCATGGGTGGGACCACCGGGGATCTCGGGGGCCAGAACGGCGACTTCGCGATCGCCCGCTGGAACGCCAACGGCACCCCCGACACCTCCTTCGGCGGAGGCACGGCATCGGCCCGCACGACGTTCGGCGGTGGCAGCTGGGACGAGGCTTACGGCCTGGCCATCAGTGGAGGCAGGCTCCTCCTCGCCGGCTTCACCACGGCGGGAGGCAACCGCGACTTCGCGCTCGCCCGCTTCACCGCCGCGGGGCTTCTCGACACCACCTTCGGAGCGGGGGGGACGGGCCGCGTGACGACGGCCTTCACGGCGAGCGAAGACGTCGCTTATGCGATATCGGTTTCCCCTGCCGGCGGGCGTCCCGTGGCCGCCGGCTCGACGACCCAGAACGGCACCTCCGACTTCGCTCTCACACGCTACGACGCGACCTGCACCCCGGCCGTGGTCGTCTCTTCGCCCACGGCCGTCTGCCCGGGCTCGGGAACGACCGTGTCGGTCCCCGATGCCGGGCCGGGAGCGACGTATTCGTGGACGGCGGGGAACGCCTTCATCGTGAGCGGCCAGGGAACCCGCAGCGTGCGTTTGACCGCTGGCGCGAGCGGCGCGGTCTCGATCACGGTAGCCGTTCAGAACGGAACCTGTGCGTCGAACGGCGGCGTTTCGATCGCGATCGACCCCGTGAGCTGCCACGGAACCCTCTCGTACTACACGCTGAACCCCTGCCGCGTTTTCGACACTCGACCTCCGAACGGAACGTCCCTCGCCGCCGGCTCCTCACGGGTCTTCGCGGTCGCGGGCGTCTGCGGGGTCCCCGTCGACGCCAAGGCCGTGACGGCCAACGTCACGGTGCTCTACCCGACCGCCCTCGGGAATCTGCGCCTCTACGCGAACGGATCGCCGACCCCTTCGAGCACGGTCAGTGCGTTCAACCCGGGCGACACGCGCGCAACGACACTGCAACTGTCGCTCGGCACGAACGGCGAGATCCGCATCGACAGCATCCAGCCTTCGGGCACGGCCGACGTCATCCTCGACGTGTCGGGCTACTTCAGGTGACACGTACCCCGCCCGATCGGGCCTTCGGCGCTTCGGAGCGTCTCGGGACCTCTCGAGTGAGCCGCTTTCGGTTCGTCCTCGTCCTGGCGGTCCTCCTTGCCCCGCCGGCTCTTCAGGCCCAGAAAGCCGAGTCTTTCGACGCGCTCCGCAAGCGCTACGTGAAGGTCTTCTTCCAGCAGTTTCCGGTCGTCTCGACCTACCTCGGAGCCTCGGGGCTCGACCCCGCGCTCGAACCGCTCGACGGCGCCCTGCGCGACTATCGCGACAGCTCCCTGACGCGCGAGGCCGGCATCTGGAACGAGCTCTCCGGGAGGGTCCGGCGCGTGAACCGGGCGAAGCTCTCGAGCCGCGACCGCGTGGATCTCGACGTGATGGCCGCTCAGCTCGCGTTCCTCTCGCGCAATCTCGCGGAGCGCCGGCACGAGAAGGCGCTCGACGTGAGCCTCGAGGAACCGTTTCGCGGCGTCGATCTCCTGCTCCTCTCCCGCACACCGCAACCGGGCGGTACGCCCGGAACACCCGGCGAATGGCAGCGGATCGCGGAACGCACCGAGGCGATCCCCGCCTACCTCGAGACCGCTCTCACCGCGACGCGCGCCGGCGTGGCCCGAGGTCCGGCTTCCACCCCCGATCGGCGCGTGATCACGGTCGCGGTCGCTGCGGCCGAGGAGACGGCTCGATACTTCGAGACGACGTTGAAGGAGCGCGTCGCCCAGGCTCCGAACCGGGACCGCCTGGAGCGGGCCGCGGCGCTCGCCTCCGCCGCGTTCCGCAAGTACCGGGACGGCCTCGTGTCGACGTTCTACGAGAAGGACGGCAAGACCCTCACCAAGGCCTTCGACGTGGACCGCTACGCGCTCGGCGAGAAGGACTACACCTGGATCCTCACGAACAGCCTGGGCGAGAAGCGGACGCCCGAGGAGCTCTTCCGCTACGGGCACGACGAGGTCGCCAAGACGCTCTTCGCCATGACGAACCTGGCCGCGAGCATCGCGAAAGCGAGAGGGTTTTCCGATTCCACGCTCCCGGGCGTCCTCGCGAAGCTCTCGGACGACGTCCCCTCGGGCGACGCGGAGATGCTCCGCTGGTACCGCGAGAGCTGCATGCGTCTCGTGGACTACGGGCGAAAGACCGGCCTCTTCGCGCCTCCCGAATCCTACCGGCTCGAGGTCGTCGAGACACCCCTGCCGCTCCGGGCCACGACGACGGCGGCCTACTACCCTGCGCCGGCTTTCAAGAAGACGGGCGTCGGCCAGTTCTACGTCACGCCGACGGGCGACGACCCCTTGGCGCTCCGCGAGCACGCGCGTCCCGCCGTCGCATCTCTGGCGGCGCACGAGGGCTTTCCGGGGCACGACTGGCACTACCAGTTCCTCCGCGCGAACGCCGCGCAGGTCTCCCCGCTCCGCTGGCTCCTCCCCGGCGGCATCGAGGAATCGACGTCCATGTGGGCCGACTCCTTCCTCGTCGAGGGCTGGGCGCTCTACACCGAAGAGCTCGTCGGCGACCCAAGGCCTGGCTATCCCAAGGGGTTCTACACGGATGAAGAGCGCCTCTTCGCGCTCCAGAACCAGCTCCTCCGCGATGTGCGCGTCGTGGTGGACATCGGCATCCACACGGACAGGATGAGCTTCGACGACGCCGTGACCTACTTCGCGAAGAACGTTCCCTTCGTGAAGGGCGCGGTCTCGACCGACGAGAAGCGGAACCCCAGCGCCGAGGAGCGGGCCAGCGTGGCCTCGGCCGAGAAGGCCCTCCTCCGCTATTCCAAATGGCCCGTGCAGGCCATCACCTACAACCTGGGCAAGGCCGCGATCAAGAGCCTCAAGGCCGAGGTGCGCCGCATCGAGGGCAAGGACTTCGACGAGCGAAGGTTCCACGAGGAGATGCTCCTCGAGGGCACCATTCCCGTCGGCCTGTTCCGCGATGCCTTCCTCGAGCGCGTCGCCGAGCGCATGAAGAAAACACCCCGCCCCTGATCCGGGGCAGAGGAGCGCCATGTACCGCCATCCCGATTTCACGGTGGCCCCGTTCACCGCGTCGGCTGGGTGCCGTTTCGAGCCCGCGCCCGAAGACGGCGTGCTCCCCGACGGTTTCATGTGCACGACGAACCACCCGACCTACGTGAACGTGGGGGGCTCCTGGCGCATGCCCGAAAGGCCCCGCATGGACGCCCACCTCGTGTGGGATGCCGCGGCCGGCCGCCTGAGGGCCGAGGAGATGCGCCGGGTGAAGAAGGGCGAGCTGGTCGCCGTCGCACGCGCCGAAGACGGCAGCGAGGGCGTCCTCGTGTGGGATCGCGGCTTCCAGGAGGAGGTCGACATCACGCACGAGCCCGAGGCGTTCTCGTTCATGGCGAGCGAGGTCTCCCGCGAGAAGCCCGTGAACTACGACGCGATCTTCCAGGAGTTCCAGGATCACCGCGGTCCGAACGGCCGGATCCTCTGGGTCGTCGGACCGGCTCTCGTCCACGCGCGAGGCCGCGTGGCCCTCGAGTGGCTCATCCACCACGGCTACTGTCACGCGCTCTTCGCGGGCAACGCGGTCGCGGTGCACGACATCGAGGCCGCGCTTTACGGAACGACACTCGGTATGAGGGCCGACGGGTCCGGCACGGCGCAGGGGCACGCGAGCCACATGCAGGCGATCAACGAAGTGCGGCGGGCGGGCTCGATCAAGGCGCTCGTCGACTCCGGACGCCTCACGAGCGGCATCATGCACGCGCTCACGATCACGAACACGCCGTACGTGCTCGGAGGCTCGATCCGCGACGACGGGCCGATCCCGGAGACCATCACGTCGGCCACCGAGGCGCAGGACGCGATGCGCTCGCTCACGGTGGACGCGACGATGGTCGTGATGGTCGCGACCGCGCTCCACGCGATCGCCGCCGGCAACATGCTCCCGACGTTCTGCAAGACACCGGCCGGCGAGTTTCGCGAGGTGGCGACGATCTGCGTGGACCAGACCGAGTTCGTCGTGAACAAGCTGAAGGACCGCGGCACTCATCAGGCGTTCGGCGTCGTGACGAACGCGCAGGACTTCATGCGTCTCGTTCAGCTCGAGCTCATGGCGCGAGGCGGCTGACCGCGCGATCCCCGGGAGCGGCCTCGATTCATCGTCTTGGACCCGCTCCCCGCCCGTAGAATCGCGCCGTCTTGAGAAGACGACTTTTCGCGGCGATCGCGACGATGACGGCAGCTTGGATCGTTGCCGGGGCACCGGCCCTTGCGCTCGATCCGGCCAAGGCGATCACCCAGTACCAGATCGAGGTCTGGCAGACCAAGCAAGGTCTGCCCCAGGACACCGTCCAGTCGATTGCCCAGACACCGGACGGCCATCTCCGGCCGGGAAACCCGGAGGGGCTGGCCCGGCAAGAGCTGCAAAAAGAAGGCCTGACACCGGAGAAGACGACGCCCGAGATGGGCCGCAACAACGTCTCCGCGCTCCACGCCGATCGCGCCGGCAACCTCTGGATCGGCATGGCGGGGGGCGGGCTCGTGCGTTACAAGGACGGGGTCTTCACCGGCCTCTCCGAACGCATCGCGAGCCAGAACGTGTGGGCGATCCACGAGGCACGGGACGGTGGGGTCTGGGTGGGAGCCGACTTCGGATCCCTCCACCGCTTCCTGGGGGACGCCGTCACCACGTACAAGCTCGGGGAAGGCCTCCCCAAGGACCTGATCCGCGGCGTTACTCAGGATCGCGCAGGGGCGATCTGGGCAGGCACCTCCGGCTCGGGGCTCTACCGCCTCGAGAAGAACGGCTCCTTCACGCACTTCGGCATCGCGCAGGGTCTCTCGAGCGAGGCGATCCGCTCGGTCGTGGCCAGCCCCAAGGGCGGCGTCTACGCGGGCACGGCCGGCGGCGGCGTGACCATCATCGAGAACGGGCAGTTCCGCTCGCTGCGCATGGCCGACGGATTGCCGAGCGACCAGGCGACGGCCGTGCACTTCGACCCTCTCGGCACGCTCTGGGTGGGCACGTGGGGGAACGGCATCGCCCGCGTCAGAGACGGAAAGGTCGAACGCCTCGGCATCGAGTCCGGCCTGAGCAACGACCAGATCTGGTCGCTCTTCACCGATCGTGAGGGCAGCCTCTGGGTGGGCACGTGGGTGGGCGGCCTGAACCGCCTGAAGGACGGGAAGTTCCTCGTCTACACGATGGCCGAGGGGCTCCCCGCCGACAACGTCCGCACCGTGTTCGAGGCGCGGGACGGCGCCCTCTGGATCGGCTCGGCGGGTGGAGGCATCACGCGCTTCGCCGACGGGAAGATGATGAGCATCACCCCGAAGGAGGGCCTCCCGTCCGATCAGGTCTCGGCGCTCGGCGAGGATCGGGACGGCGGAATCTGGGCGGGCACCTACGTGGCCGGCGCCGCCTGCTATCGCGACGGAAAGATCACCGTGCTCGACACGAAGTCGGGCCTGCCCGACAACGACGTCCGCGCGGTCTACACCGACCGCCGGGGCCGCACGTTCTTCGGTACGCTGGGCGGCCTGGCGCTCCTCGAGGGCGGCAAGATCACGCAGACGTGGCGTAGCAAAGACGGGCTCACGCTCGACCGCATCGTCGCCCTCTCGGAATCCCGGAACGGCGATCTCCTCATCGGCACCGCGGGCGGAGGCCTGAACCGCATGCTCGCGAACGGGCGGTTCCAGTCGCTCCGCATGAAGGACGGCCTCGGCGCCGACCGGATCCTGGCGATCCACGAGGACGCCGCTGGCGACCTCTATCTCGGAACCTCGGGCGGAGGGCTCACGCGCGTCGACACGTCCGGGAAGATCCACGTCTACGGGGTCAAGGAAGGATTGGCCGACGACCTCGTCCAGGTGGTCCTCGAGGACGACGACGGCACGCTCTGGATGTCCTGCAATCGCGGCCTGCACACCGTTCGGAAGCGGGACCTGCTGGATTTCGACGCCGGGAAGATCCGGACTCTTCCGTCGACCCTCTACACCACGGCCGACGGTCTGAAGAGCCCGACGCTGGCCGGCGGCCAGTGCCCGGCAGGCGTCAAGGCGCGGGACGGCAGGCTCTGGTTCCCCTCGTACAAGGGCGTCGTGATGGTGGACCCGAAGGCCATAAAGACCGACCGGACTCCCCCG
>CAZXSG010000209.1:0-6817 GCA_964643185.1 uncultured Holophagales bacterium | reverse complement strand
GCGTCCCGGCTGGTGGCGCCTGCTTCGCCGCAGCGATCTCCTCCGGGCCGAGCGCGGGCGCGGAGGTGAGCACCTGTACCTGGACGTTCGTCACGTCGGGCACGGCATCGATGGGAAGCGACTGCAGGGCGACGACACCGCCGACCGCCAGGAGAGCCGCCATGAGGATGACGAGGAAGCGGTTCTTGAGAGACCACTCGAGGATGCCTTCGATCATCGTGCGCCTCAGTGCCCGTGACCTTCGCCCATTTCGGACTTCGCCTGCTCGGACTTCAGGACGAAGGAGCCGGAAGTCACGACGGTTTCACCCGGCTTCAGGCCCTGCTCGATGTGCACCATGCCATCCGCTTCGTGGCCTGCCTTGACCTCTCGGGCCGCGAACTGGCCCGGGGCCTTCACGACGAAGACGATGCTGCGGTTCCCTTCCCGCTGAAGAGCGGTCGTTGGTACCAGAATGGCCCCATCGGCCGCTTTGTCGCTCCCGCTCGCGGATCCCGAGATCACGACCGTGGCGAACATCCCGGGTTTCAGCAGGCCGTCGGGATTGGGCAGCGTCACGCGCACCTTGACGGTCCTGCTCGCCGGGTCGAGGGTGGCAGCAACGCTCTGGACCGTTCCTTCGAGCTTCCGATCAGGAAAGGCCGTAACGCCGACGCGAACCTTCTGTCCGCGCTCGACCTTCTCGATGTCGCGTTCGAAGACGTCCACGGCAATCCAGACCTCGCGCAGGTCCATCACGGTGAAGAGCGGCGCGGAGGCGTCGACGGACTGCCCGATCGTCGCGGAGGCCTCCGTCACGATCCCTGCGAGGGGTGACGTGATTCCGAGCGTGGACGAGTAGTGTCCCTCCCGTCGCACCGCGGCGAGATCTTCGTCACCCACGCCCAGCGCGTGGAGCTGATTTTCCGCGGCTTCGCGCTCGGCGCGAGCTCTCACGGCGGCCGCTTCCGCGTCGCGCCAGTCCTTCTCGGCGCTGATGCGCTTCTCGAAAAGGGCCTTCTCGCGGGACATCGTCCCCTCGGCCACACGCTCGAGCGCGATCGCTGAAACGTAGTCGGCCTTCGCGCGTCCCAGCTCCGGCGAGTCGATCACCGCCAGCACGGCGCCCTTCGCGACCCGGTCGCCGACCCTCGCCCCGAGGGAGACCACCCGGCCGGGCACGCGGGCTCCGACCTTCGCCTGCCTGTCGGCGGCAGGCTCGATCTGAGCGGTTGCCCCCAGCAGGCCGATCTCCTTGCGGCTCTCGACCTGAACCGTGACGATCCCGGCGCTTTTCATCTGCTCGGGGTTGAGATTGACGACCTCCTCGGCGTGCCCTTCGACGTGCTCTTCCTTTTCCTCATCGTGGGCTTCGGCTTTGGGAGCCGAAGGCTTCCCGCATGCCGAGAGGAGAGCGAGACCCGCGCAAAGCGGGATGAGAGAGAGCTTGAGCGTCGTCTTCACGGTGTCTCCAGAGAGGTGCCGGCCGCCAGCTCGAGCGCGGATTGCGCCTCGATCAGCTCGCGTTCGGCCCCCAGAAAGGCGAGGCGCGTCTCGACGAGCTCGCGCCGCACGATGTTGAATTCCAGAAGGCCGATCTTCCCGGCCTGAAACGACTGCAAGGCGAGAGACAGGTTCTCGCCGAGCTTCTCGACGACGTCCTGGTCGAAGCCTGCGACGGCCTGCCGCGTGAGGGTGTAGCGGCGGTACGCCGCGCGCGCCTCCCGCGTCACGGCCTGGCGGACCGCATCCTCCAGGACGCTGCTTCGATAGAGCGCCGCGCGGGCTGCTGCGCGGGGTCCCTGATTTCTGTTGAACAGCGGCAGAGGGAGCGAGACCCCGAAGATCGTCGAGCGGGAGTCGTCCAGACCCTCGCGCCCCTGCGTCAGCCCAAGCGTGAGGTTGGGAATGGCCTCCGAGTCGGCGACGCGGAGACCGGCCTGGGCCGCCTGCGCCTCCCGCGCGGCCGCGGCGAGGTCGGGCCGTGCGGCGAGGGCCTGCGCCACGAACGTGTTCTCGTCTTCCGGAATCGCGGCGAACGCGGGAAGGCGATCCTCGGCAGGCTCGAGCTCGACGCGCCGGGGGTCTCCGACGGCGGCGCCGAGTGCGATCTGGGCTTCCTGGAGCCCCAGCTCGGCCGACAGGCGCTCGGCACGCGCGCGCCCCGCCGCTGCCGTCGCGACGTTCAGCTCGAGCAGCGTTCCGGCGCCGAGCCGAAGGCGTTCCTCGGCAGCCGCCTTCAGCTCGGAAGCGATCGCCTCCGCCTCGCGCGAGGAAAGGACCCGATGTCTCGCGACAATCGCGAGGCCGTAGGCTCTCCGCACGCGAGCGGCCACGCCGAGACGGGTCCACGCATAGCGACCCGCCTCGGCCTCGAGACGGGCGTTCGCCACGGCGACCCGTTTGGACCGCTTGCCGCCCAGCTCCAGGGTCTGTCGCAGAGCAACGGATGCGTCGGAGCTCGATTGCTCCGGATTGCGGCTCGGGCCGGCCTCGACGCTGAGCTCCGGGTTGAAGGGATACGTTTTCGCTTCGAGGAGCGCCGATTCGGCCGCGCGGCGATCGGCGTCCGCCGTTCGCGCTTCATGGTGGTGCTCCGAAGCGAGACGAATCGCGTCCCCCAAGAGGATGCGCTGGGTGGCCGCGCCCGGGACCCGGGCCGGCGAGTCCTGCGCCGCGGGAATGGTCTGCGCCCACGCGAGAAGCGTGGCGCCGAGAAGGATGAAATGCATGAAAAGTCTCCACCGGCTCCGGTAGCCCGAGCCCGGCTGCGTCACGGGGATGGACGAGAGACGTTTAGACGGCGGGGCGCCTTGGCGGCTGGGCATCCGGAGGGCCGATGGGGGTTCTGTCGGAAAGAACCGCGCACCACCGCACCTCGTCGAAGGGCCTCGGAGGATCCAGGGAGATCTCGGAGACGAACGGCGCGTTCGCGCAGCCGTCAACGCACGAGAGATGGCATGGCTCCAGGCAACCGCCTGCATCGCCGTCCGCACAGAAGTCGCCCGCAACGGCACCCACGCACAGCATGCTCACGACGAACGTGAGGAGGATCCAGGCTGTCTGTCGCGCGAGGAGTCGGGACACGGGGACAGTGTAGCCCAGGGCGTTTTCGCCGGGGTTTCCCTTCGGGACCCGGCTCACACTCCCGAGAAGCTCTGGATGATCTCGAACGTGCCCGAGAGGGTCGGTGAGTCGCCCGGATCCTGCAGGGTGCTGCCCGCGACGTGCGCCACGATGGCCGTGAGGTTGTCGTTGCCACCGCGCTCGTTCGCGAGATCGATCATCCTGCGGCAGGCATTTGCGGGGTCGCTTTCGCCGAGAAGGTCCTGTAGCTCGGCGTCGGTGATCGCGTTGGTCAGCCCGTCGCAGCACACCAGGAACCGGTCGCCGGCGCGCAGCGCGAGGCGGCCGATCGCGACGCGCACCTCGTCGGCCTGGCCGATCGCCTGGAGGAGCACGTTCTTGCGGCTCGACGTGCGGGCCTCCTCGGGCGAGAGCGCGCCCTGGTCCACCAGGAACTGCACGAGGCTCTGGTCGCGTGTGAGCTGCAGGAGCCTTCCGGCGCGAACGACGTAGGCCCGCGAGTCGCCGATCTCGGCGATGTAGGCGTCGGTCCCCCGCAGCAGAACCGCGGTGAGGGTCGCTCCCATGCCGTGCCGGCCGTCTTCCTTGGCGGCCTTCACGACGTCGGCGTTCGCCTCGCGCACCGCGGCCGAGACATGGCTCGCGACGGATTCCGAATCGGGTCCCGATGCGAGCGCTTTGCGAAGGGAGTCGAGCACGAGCGCGCTCGCGACCTCGCCCGCCGCGTGGCCGCCCATGCCGTCGGAGAGCGCGAGGAGCAGCCCGCGGGAGCCCACCTCGAACAGGGAGGGACCCGGCTCGGGCTCGAGACGCCGATCGGTGTCGAGGTCGGTCACGCTGAAGGCGTCCTCGTTGATCGTTCGCACGCGGCCCACGTCGGTCCGTGCGGCAACGTTGATCTGGAGTCCCGGCATCGGCGCTTTCCTCCCTCCTCGAGCGCGTAATGGTGGCACGGAGAACGTCAGCGGCGATCGGAATCCGACCGGAGCGTGATGCGGGCTGCCTTCGACGGTGGTTCTGCGCCGGGAGTGCGGAGGAGGCGGGAGGCCAGGTGAGCGGCCAGCGCGTCGGCGTCCACGGGCTCGCCGGCGGGCAGCTCGACGCGGCGGGCGGTCGCGAGCTGGGCGAACCCTTCGCCGCCCGAGGCGAGGTAGCTGGTCACGGCCACACGGTAGATCGCGTCGTCGCGCAGCGGCTCGGTTCCGACGGTCACGTCCCGAAGGCGGCGGGACGCCGGTGCCGCGGGGTCTGCCGAGTAGGCGAGGCCCGACACCTGGAGGAGCGAGGCGCTCCCGCCTGAGAGGCCGGCGAGCCCCTTCTCGAGCGCTGCCCGTATCGCGGTGCCCGGCAGCTCGAGAAGGGTCACGGTGTTTCCGAAAGGCAGCACGCTGAGGACCTCGCGCCGCGTGAGCGCGCCGGCCGGCAGGTCCGCGCGAAGGCTGGAGCCCGGGACGAGGGCGACCTGGGCGCCGACGGCCTCCCGGAGCGCATCGGCAACGAGGCTCCCGAGGGCCGTCTCGCGGACCCGGCTGCCTTCGGTGGGCAGCGCCTCGGGCAGGGTGCCCACCGGTGCGCGGAGGCGATCGGCCAGAAGGTTCATGAAGGTCCGCTCGTTCGCCGCGAGCGCGGCGTCGGGGGGCACGGTCGCGTCGACGGGATGCGCGAGCACGGACATCGCGATCCGGCGGGACTCCCTGCGGAGCCGCAGCTCCACCACCGAGCCCAGGTTGCCGCACGGCGCGGCGATGGGGCGCGCCCCCACGAACTGCACCACCGAGCGCTCCTCGGCCTCCTCCTCGGTGAGAATCGCGTCGATGAGGGGCACCTCGCGGAGCAGCCGCTCGTTCACCGACGCGGGCGCCTGAGTCAGCGCCACGATGGCCTCGGCACCCTCCCGCTTCAGGGCCGCGGCCTCGGCGCGCGCCGTCTCCACCAGGTCGCGCTGCACCACCTTGAGGGCCGCGGGCTCCGGGGTCGTCGTCTCCATTCCGCTGGTCAGACCGAGGAACCCGACGCGCAGTGTGCCCACGGTTCGCAGGAGGCGCGTGGGGAGGCCCGCGAAGGGACGGCCGTCGGAGGTCACGAGGTTCGACGTGATCCAGGGAAAGCCCGAGCGTGAAACGAGCGATCGCGTATGGGCCGAGCCGAAATCGAAATCATGCTGCCCGAACGAGGCCAGTCCGACTCCGGCGCGCCCCAACGCATCGACCATGGGCTCGCCCTTGAAGACGCCGCCGAAGAGCGTCCCGCCCGCGAGGTCGCCGCCGAAAACCAGGAGGGCTGTGGGGTCCTTCCGTTTCAGCCCGTCGATGACGGTCTTGAGCCGCGCCGTACCGCCGCGGTCTCCGAGGGCGTCCACCACGGGCGCGATCTCGTGCGCGTCGGTGATGAAGAGAATCGTCGCCTCGCCCTTCGCGGGCTCTGTCGCCCGCGCCGGCCAGAACGTGAGGAGGGCCACAAGCCCCACCAGGAGCGCGCTGTCTCGGGCGTTCACGGGAGGACGTTGTCGGGTCGCGCGCTCTGTGAAATCTGCGGCACCAGCCGGGGATCGGGCGCCACCTGTCCTGGCGGGACCTGCGGTCGGGGGGTGAGCGCCCGCCGCCGGCGAGCCGGCTCTTGGGCGGGACGGCCGGGAGACGCTTTATATCGCCAGTGTGCCGCGGCTCCGCCCTCGGCCTGATCGTGCATCTCGGGCGTCCGGATCTGGATTTCGAAGATCACGCCGTCGGGAGCCTTGACACACGTGTGCAGGCTCCTGTAGCCGTTCTTCTTGGGATGGGCGATGTAATCCTTGAAGCGAAGCAGCAGCGGCTCGAAGCGCTCGTGAACCGCATGGAGGAGGTCGTAGCACTCCTGCTCCGTGGGGACCACGACCCGGAAGGCGACGATGTCGTGGATCTGCTCGAGCGCGAGCCCCTTCGAGCGCATCTTTCGCGCGATACCCGCGGGGTGCTTCACCCGGTGCTGCAGGGGGCGGGGCTTCACCTTGAGCTGCCCGAGCACCTTCCGGATCTCCGCCTCGCGAAGACGCAACCAGGGCTTCTGCGCGTACGGGAGCGACGCGATCTCGCTCACGATTCCCGCGAACGTCTCGGGCTCGAGAATGCGCAGCGCCGCATCCTCGAGGCGGGACTTCAGGCGTCCCTCGCCGAGCCGCTCGGCCTCGATGACGTCGCGCTCCCAGGTTTCGCGGGCCGCCGCGACGGCACCGGCGTCCCTCGGTCCGCGCGCTTCCAGGTACCGGCAGCGCGAGACGAGGTATCGGCGGAGCAGCCGCCGCCGGAAGACGGTTTCCTCGCGGGTCGCCCCCGTTGGAGCATCCCCGGCAGGGCTCGCCTTGCCGTCCGGTGACGGTGCCGTCGTGCTCAGGCCGAGAAGCGCCCGTCGTTCGGCCTCCACGAGATGCCGCACGGTTTCCTCGAGCTGGGAGCCGAGGTTCCGGAAGCGGTATGCGAGCCATCGCAGCTCCCAGGCCCCGCGGGGGAGCTGGAGTCCGCTCCAGTAGCCCATCTCCATCTGATGGACGCCCTCGAGGAGACGCCGCAGAGGGCGGTCGATGAGGCGCTGATACGCGACGGACAGGGCCAGCAGGATCGACGCGATCGCGATCGCGAACGTGAGGAGCCAGAGTCTCCATCGGCGTTCGATGAGCGCGCGGAAGTGATCGCCGTCCTGCCAGACCTCGAGCGTCCCGTGCCCGCTCGGCAAGAGCGCCGTCTTCACCGGAATCCGTGCGCGCAGCGCGTCGGGG
>CAZXSG010000208.1:0-6827 GCA_964643185.1 uncultured Holophagales bacterium | reverse complement strand
AACGTCCCCGGGCTCCCGGCGGCGGACACGAGCGTCGTGCTCCTCCCCGACGTGTACGACGAGTTCGGCTGGGGGCTCGCCGACCCGGCCGCCATCCGGAACTTCATCTACTACGCCTCGACCCAGTGGCAGGGGAGCGGCGTGGGCACCGGCCCCAGCTACATCGTCCTCGTGGGTGACGCGAGCTGGGACTACAAGAACGGCACCGTATCCGACGAGGACTTCGCCGACTGGCACTGGACGGAACAGTGGGGCCGCGGCGCTCCGAAGAACGACTCCACCGGCTACGGCGGCACGAAGACCGCCCGAAACGACCGGCAGTTCATTCCGACGCATCAGTTCCAGTCGCCGTGGGGCAACGCGGCGAGCGACAACTGGTTCGCGATGGTGAACGGCGCCGACGACCTGCCCGATATCGCGATCGGACGGCTTCCCGTGGCGACGCTCGAGGAAGCCAACGCCACGGTCGAGAAGATCCTCGACTACGGCCGTCTCCAGCCGGGCGCCCTGAAGGACGCTCTGTTCATCACCAATGACGAGCTGGAGTTCCAGAGGCAGACCGACTCCCTGGCCAACGGGGCCGGCCGGCTGGGCTACGCCGTTTCGAAGATCTACCCCACGACCGAGCAGAAGGACAACCGCGAGAACACCGAGAACCTGAAGAACGCGTTCAACAGGGGGCCGGCGCTCGTGCTCTTCAACGGTCACGGGGGCCGGTACATCTGGCGCACCGGACCGCCCGACCTCAAGAAGAACCACGACCTCTTCACGCTCGACCACCTCGATCAGCTCACGGAGACTCCCGGACTTCCCGTCGTCGTCAGTCTCACCTGCTATTCCGCCCCGTTCGATCACCCGGTGGCCGACTCGATCGGGGAGAAGCTGCTGCGCATGCCGCACAAGGGGTCGGTCGCGGTCATCGCCTCGAGCTGGAGGAACGCGCCGCCTCTGGATTTCGGCGGGGCGCTCATCGAGCTCCTCGGGAGCCCCTCGGCGCCGCGCATCGGCGACGCGTTCCTCACCTCCAAGCGGCGCACGAACGACAGGGTTGCGCTCTTCACCTACAACCTGCTCGGCGACCCGTCCACCCCGTATCGGGGCCTTGCTCCCGCCGTCGCCCTCCAAGGAGCTTCCAAGTGAGATTCCGACGCGCCCTACCCTCCAGCGTCCTGGCCGCCTGCTTCTTCGCGTCCACGGCCTCGCTCGCCGAGGGCAAGGCCCAAGAGAAGAAGGCCGAAGAGAAGAAGTCGGAGCCGCAGAAATCCGAGGGTGCACCGGTCGAGAAGCCGCGTATCCGGCTCAAGTGGTCGACGTCCACGGAGGTCGACAACTACGGCTTCCTGGTTCACCGCACCGAGAAGGAAGGGGCGGAGCCGGAGACTTTTCCTGTCGTCACGCCGAAGGTGATTCCGGGCGCGGGGAACAGCGAGGTTCCACAAAGCTACACCTGGGACGACCACGACGTCGTGATGGGCACCACGTACTACTACTGGCTGGAGTCCATCTCCACGCAGGGCGTGAAAGAGAAGTTCTCACCGGTGCTGGCGCGCAAGTGCTGCAAGGTGCCCGGCGCCGAGCCCGCGAAGGCCGACGAGAAACCCCAGAAGGACGCCGCCAAGCCCAACTGAGCCGCTACAGTCCGGACGGATTCTCAGCGGGCCGGAGCGTCGACCGGCAAGGCGGGCTGAACGAACAGGTCTTCACCGAGGGGCACGTTGACCGACAGAGACTTGACCATGGCCCGCCACGTGCCATCGACGCTCGAGACCCACAGTGGGTGGCGGATTCCTCCGGCCTGAAACTCCCACGGACCGCAGACGCTGCCCACGTCGTTCGCGTGGGCTCCGAAGGCATAGGGCTCGCCCCTCGAGTCGAGCTTGAACCAGGCGATGCGTTTCCCCTTCTCGTGGACCTCGAGCCGTCCATCCTTGCCCTCCACGAACCACAGTGCCGGATCCCGGCGCGCAACCCGGTGGATGGTGCGGTACACGTGACCGCCGTACCAGGTGAGGTCCTCTGTCTGGACCTGTCCGGGAACGGGCTCGATGCGGCCCTCGCGCGTCTTGCGCCAGCTCCGATCACCATCGATCACGCGAACGAGATGCAGGCCCGGGCCGGTCGTCTCGATGCGGAAGCGAGGCCGCTCGAAGTCCATGGTGATGACGACACGCAGCATCGGCGGGTCTCCCTCGAGGTTCTGCTGCGAGTCGTTCACGGTGTTCCGGGCGGCGGCCCAAGCCTCGCGCCCGCCGAGGGCGGCGAGCATCCGGCTCGCCTGCGCGTCAGCGGTCGATGGGGTCGATGTGGCTGATGCGGCCGATACGTTCGTGTCCGCCTCGCACGAAGCGCACGCGTACATCCCGAGGAGGGCCGCTGTGACGATCCGGAACATTCGCCGCAATTCGTCGATCCTGGTCATGTACCCCTCCGTTCTCACGGAATCCGGTACGCAGTGCGCACCGCGAGGTTTCCGCGGTCCGTCAGGACGGAGTTAGATAGGTTCGACGAGCTCCGCGTGGAGGTTTCCGTCGGCGCCGAGATGCACCGCCCACGCCGGAGCGTTGGAGCTCCCCGGGGAAGGCGCCAGAGGAGTCTCCGTCAGGCGTTGAGGGCCGTGCCCGGGTCAGCAGGCTTCCGGATGGCTCGGACGATTCCGGCTACGAGAACCAACACACCGAGCGGGGCCGGATTGCGCGTCGGGCGGCCCTCCATCTCCAGGAATCCCGATGCCACGATGTTGCTCCCGATGAGAAGTACTCCGCAGGTCACGAGCCAAGCCGTCCGGACCCTGCCGTCCATCCACGGCTTCCCCCGCCAGTGCACGGCGAGGACCAGCACATAACAGGCGGTTCCGATGAGGCCGAGCCCCATGCCGACGACCATGAAGACCTTCAGCGCGACCCGTGTCCGTTCACGGCGGGCAATGGCCCGTTCCTGCGTTTCCATGAATTTACGCTGAACCTGCTCGTGGGTGGGCGGTCCCTGGAGTTCGGGCTTGGATCCGCCCGCCTCCAGGATCTGACGTACCCTTGCGTCATCGGCATATGCGAGCGGCGAGTGCCGATTCAGGTCTCGCCGATTCGGGTCGGCTCCTCGAGCCAGGAAAACCTCGATCAGATCCGCTCGGCCGTGCTCGGCCGCCACGTGGAGCGCCGTCCGGCCGGCGTAGTCCTGGGCGTTCGGATTGGCGCCTGCGTCAAGCAGCGCCTCCGCGACGGATTTTGGCGTTTCCCACCCAATGAGGAGCGGGTCTTCAGGGTGGGGCTTCCATCCCTTCGACAGAAGAACCTGAAGAACCCAGGGATTCCCCAAGGTCGCCACGGACTGGTAGATCGAAGGCAGCGTTGGTGGTGACGGGATCACCGTGTCGAGCGTTTCGCGCCAGGTGGCTTCATCGCCTCTGCTCGCGGCCGCAAGTGCGCTGCGGACGAGGTCGTCGGTTCTCAGATCGCTGCGTGCCGAGAGGAGCGTGTGAACCGCGGCTGCGTCGTGCCGAAGCACACTGTCCAGGACATGGCGCTCGTCGAATCGGCTGGGAAAGTTCTCGATGAGAATCCGCATCTCCCGGTCGGCGAGGTCGATGGGTCTCCGTCCGCCGGAGTCCGGCTTCAGAGGGTCGAGTCCGAGGAGCATGAGCGCCTCGACCAGGTCTTTTCGAGAAGCGGCAATGGCAACGTGCAGTGGTGTCCGGGAGCTCTGGTCGACGATGTTCGCCGGGTATCCCTGTCTGATGATGGCATCGAGGAGATCGGCATCGCCGGCTGCCGTGGCGGCGAAGACCGCATCCCGACCTTCGGCGTCCGGTCGACCGCGGGGCAGTACGACGCTGGGAAAGGAAAGCCTATCCCTCATCGAGGAGGGCGCCTCGACGCCTGTGTACGGCCGGATCGCCGTCAGAAGTGAGTAGCGATTTCTCGAGTTCGCCACATCGATGGGCGATTGCCCCTTGCGGTCTTCGACCCAGAGGTTCGCCCCTGCTTCCAGGAGCCAGCCGATGGCATGTGTGTCGGCCCGCTCCATCGCAATATGGAGCGCCGTTCGGCCGTCCGGAAGCTTTCGATTGACGTCTCCCTTCTTGCTCTTGACGAAACTCTCAAGGGCTGCGTCGCGTCCGAGGAGAACTGCGAGCATGACCGGTGTCAAGCCGTCGCGATCGGTTGCGTCGGCCACCGCACCGGAATCCAGAAGAGCAGAGACGCATCCACGGCCTCTGCCATTGTGGCGGACGGCCTCATGGAGCAGGGTTCGGCCTTTGAAGGTTGCACGTCTCAGAGCGGGATCGGCCTCCAGCGCGGTCTGCAGGAGCCTGCAGCCAGAATCCTCCGCGCTCGCGGCCACGTGGAATAGGCCCGACAGATCCTCCGCGACCGATGGCTGGGGTGCAAGGGCCAGAAGGGCGACGATCCCGAGAGACTTCCTCATGATTCCCCCAATGATGCAGCCGGGTCGAACCGTCACGAGCAACGGAATTCGAAGTTCGATAGCGACGAGTTCGGCTGATCCGATACCAAGTGCCAAGAGACAGATCAGAACGGCAGGGTCGAATATACCAGAATGAACGGCGAGGGTGCGCGGAGGGCTCGGGGGTAGCGAAGGAAGAGGATTCCGGCGTCCTTTGACAATCCATCGAGGCTCGACGAGATTCCCGGGTCAAGAGCCGACGTTTGTAACCTGCGCTCCTGATCTCCGAGATCGCCTGGAACCGATTTCGCCGCGCCCCGGTCCAACTCCCAGTGCTCATCGGTTCCTTTTCTCGTTGAGGTTCGCCCAACCCTCGCAGCTCCATGCAGGCCCCAACGGATTGGCATGAAAACGGATGCGGGGTCCCTCAGTAGGTTCATTCGTCCGGGTTCTTGGTTTTCTCGGTGGCGCGGTTCTTGCCGAATGGTCTCCATCTCGACGGCATCGACCGTCGCCACCGCGAGCACGGCGACGATCACAGCGGTCGCGAACGGCGCCAGCAAAACGCGCGACGTTCAGGTGAGGCCATTCGGCCTTCTCTCGGTGACGACGGCCGCGCCCACGGTGAAGGCGGGGTACACCGTCTCGGTCCAGATCAACTTCAGCGGACCGGCTCCTGCGCCGGGAACGATCAGCTTCTCGTTCGATCCGGGGTGGGGCCAGTGTCACTCCGTCGACCTGCTGCAGGACCTCTGCAACCCCGCGATGACGCGGCCCTACTCGGCGGGAGCAACCGGCGTCAATCTCGGATACGTCTACACGGCGTGGCGGGGAACACCGGCGACGCTCACCGTGACCGCAACGCGCGGTGCCGAGAGCGTAACCGGGAGCATCTCGCGGACGGCCGGAACGTTCACCGCGACGCTCGCGCCCTCGAGCGTACGGCGTGGCGAGCAGACTCGCATCGCGATCTTTCACGACGGTCTGAAGAACTACGGGACGTCGATTCCCGTCAGCGTGCTGAGCACGGATGAATCCGTCATCCAGAGCTCGGCGAGCCCCGTTCCGGCGCAGAACATCGGTTCCTTGGTGAGTACTTACTCCGGGAATGAACTCTTCCTCCAGCCGTCGCTCGGAAATGGCACCACGACGCTCAGCCTGCTCTACGACGGCGCCACGGCGACCGTGACCCCAGCCCTCTCCGTCCTGCCCTCCGGCCTCTCCCGGCTCGACGCGACGCCTTCGGCGATCCGGCAAGGAGACCCGTTCTCTCTGCGCGCTCTCCTCGATTCGCCGGTTCCCGCGGGCGGTGCCGGCTACGAGGTAGCGCTGTCGAGCAGCAACCCGACCGTTCTGGCCGTGCCGGCCACGATCACGGTTCCGGCGGGTGCCAGGAGCGCCGCCTTGACTCTCACCCCGGGATCGGTGACCACGGCGACCGAAGTGACGCTGACGGCCACTTTCGACTCCGTGTCCCGGAACGTCGTCGTGCGCGTCCTGCCCATCACGGCCTCCCTCATCACCGGCCTGGTGGTCGACGGCTCGACCTACGACCTGTGGACGCCCGTGCAGGGTGTGGCTGTTTCCGTCGTGGGCTCGCCGGGTTCCACGAGCGAGACCGGCGAAGACGGGCGTTTCCGGCTGTACTCCGAAGGGAGCGCCACTCTTCGCTTCGAGAAGGAAGCTTTCGCCGCGAGCGATGTCGCCGCGAGCGTGACGCCGCCGCAGGATACGGATGTCGGATCGATTCACCTGCGGCGGTCCCTGACGTCCACCATGCTCGACCAGGGCGTGGTCCGAGACGCCGCGAACGCTCCCATCGAGGGTGCGACCGTCGAGATCCACGGCTTCGAAGGCACGTACGTCACAGACGCGACGGGGGTCTATCGGTTCCCGAAGCCGCAGATCAACATGGACCCTCTACGGATCACCGTTTCCAAGAGCGGGTTCACCACACGCACCGACGAAGTGGACCTCCAGAGCTTCTATTGGTGCCACCCAGGTCCATCGGCCTGCTTCTACGATGCGTTGAAGCTCGACACCGGGGCGCATCCCGTCCTCACGGATATTGCCTGGCGCTCCCCGGCGGCCGCCCACGGATTTTTCACGGAGTTCAGCACGATTTGGGGTCCGGGCGTCTTTCCGGCGGGCTCTTCGGTCAAGCGCCGCCGCGTGAGCCCCTCGCCCTCGCCCATCGTCCTCGGCTCGTACCCGGCGACCTGGGCGCCGGGGTACTTCAACATGGGGCCGGCCGTTCCGCCGGCACCTTCGGAGCCCGTCACTCACCGGTATGCGTTCTTCTACAACGGTACGACGATCTACAAGGACCTTCTGGTGAAGCCGTATCCCATGAACGTGACCTGCGTGGCCCCTTCGATCGTCGGCGGCAACGACCTCGTCTGCACGGTCACGAGCGAAGTGGGTCC
>CAZXSG010000207.1:0-6846 GCA_964643185.1 uncultured Holophagales bacterium | reverse complement strand
AGTACGTCACGAGGTCCGCGGTGACGCCATAGGCCTGCTGTGCCCCGCCCAGCGCGAGGCGGAAGCCCGTCCACATCTCGTCGAAAACGAGGAGCGTGCCGTTCGCCTCACAGAGGGCCTTCAGACCCTCGAGGAAGCCCGGAGCGGGCTCCTCGAAGACGACGGGCTCGAGGACGACGCAGGCCGTGTCGGAGTCGAGAGAGAGCGCCACGCCGTCGAGGTCGTTGTAGGGAATCGTGTAGCTGAGGTCCCTCACGGCCTCGGGGATGCCGAGGTTCCGGTCGGTCACCGAGATGTACCAGTCGTGCCAGCCGTGATAGCCGCAGCAAAGCACCTTGCTCCGGCCCGTGAACGCGCGCGCGAGGCGCACGGCGGCCGAGACGGCGTCGGCGCCCGTCTTGCTGAACCGAACGGATTCGAGGGACGGTACGAGCCTCTGCAGGGTCTCGGCGACCTCCACCTCGAGGGGATGCATGAGCGAGAACGTAATGCCGTCGGCGAGCTGGCTGCGGATGGCCTCGTCGACGACAGGGTGCGTGTATCCGAGGACGAGGGGGCCGACACCCATCGTCATGTCGAGGTACTGCTGGCCGTCGGCGTCCCACACCCGCGCGCCGCGCCCCTTCACGAGATACTTGGGCGCGAAGCCGTTCACGTACTGTCCGGGCCCCTTCGCGAGCGTCTGAGTGCCGGCCGGGATGAGCCTCTGGGCCCGTTCCCAAAGCTCGTTCGAGCGCGTGAGGACGGGGTCGAACGTTCGCAGGGAAGCGATCGTGGTCATGACGTGCGGAGCTCCTGTTGGATGCGATCGGCGAGATGTGGGGCCGTGAGGCGCTCGTGCTCGAGGACGGCCGGGAGGAGACCGGGACGGAACCAACGCGCGTCGAAGGCGATGGCGTGCGTCCGCGCCGGCATGCGCGCTTTCACGAGCGTCTCGGCGACGGCGGTGGCGAGGCCGCCCCTTCGGAAGTGGTCCTCGACCGTGACGAGGAGCGAGGTCTCGCGCGCTGCCGAGAGCACGGCCTCCTCGTCGAAAGGCTCGAGCGTGCGCAGGTTCACGAGGCGCGCGTCGATTCCGCGCGCGGCGAGGAGCCGCGCGGCGCCCGCGCACTCCGTGAGGAGCGTGCCGTACGTGAGGATGGCGACCTCCGAGCCGGGACGCAGCACCTCGGCCCGCCCGGCCACGAAGGCCTCGTGAGCGACGACGGCCTTGCGACCGTTGTAGCGGAGATACGCCGGGCCGGGACTGTCGAGGAACGAGGGGAGCGCGAGGAGGAGGTCGTCCTCGTCGCCGGGACAGTAGACGCTCATTCCGGGAATCCCGCGGAGCAGGGCCACGTCCTCGAGCGCCTGATGCGTGGGGCCGTTCGCTTCCGAGAGGAGACCGGGGACGCCGCCCACGAGCTTGACCGGGAGGCCCGGGATGCCGACGTCCGTGCGGATGAACTCGAACGGGCGCATCGTGAGGAACGCGGCCAGCGCGTGGGCCACCGGGATGCGGCCCCGGAGCGCGAGGCCCGCGGCCGCGCCGATCATCGTCTGCTCGCAGATCCCGAAGTCCACGAAGCGCTCACCCAGCGCGGCAGGAAGGCCCCGGATCACCGCGCGGTTCTCCGCGGTGAGCACCAGGATCCGCTCGTCCGAGAGAGCGCGTTCCAGGAGCAGCGACTCGTACGTCGCGGTCATCGCACCACCAGCGCTTCCGAGGTGAGCTCCGCCGCATGCGTGCCGTACAGCTCGGCGACGAGCTCCTCGACCTCTGCGGAGGTGAAGTTGCAGAACCAGCGGTCCGCGCGGGCCTCGATGGACGGGAGGCCCTTGCCGCGCACGGTCGCGGCGATGAGGACGCTGGGGGCGCCCTCTGCGTACGGGAATTCCGAAAGCGCATCCCCCAGCGCGTCGAAATCGTGGCCGTCGACGCTTCGCGCGGCGCAGCCGAAGGCCGTGAACTTCGCGGCGAGCGGCTCGAGCGGTATCAGATCCTCCGTTCGCACGTTCGCCTGGAACCCGTTGCGGTCCACGACGAGGAACAGGTTCGCGAGCCGAAGCGCGTTCGCGACGAGAAGGCCCTCCCAGATCGAGCCTTCGTTCAGCTCGCCGTCGCCCAGGATCACGACGACGCGGCCCGGAAGGCGCCGCAGCCGGAGGTCCAGCGCGATGCCGATGCCCACCGACAGCAGGTGTCCGAGAGAGCCCGAGTGGAATTCGATGCCGGGCACGGCGCGGTTGGGGTGCCAGTAGAGGTGGTCCTCGGTCGACAGATGGTTCCGGAGGCGCTCTTCGGGGAGGATTCCCAGCTCGGCGAACGTTGCGTACAGCGCCGGGACGTCGTGCCCCTTCGAGAGGAGGAGGACGTCTCGCGCCGGATCCTCGAGCGTGTCTTTCGAGACGCGGAGGAAGCGGGTGTAGAGCGCCACGATCAGATCCGCGCACGAGAGGGACGCGCCGAGGAAGCAGCCGCCGCCGGTCGCGAGGCGCACCACGCGCTCGCGCACGCGGAGGGCCAGGGCTTCCAGCGCGGCCGGGTTCTCGAAGCTCATGCGACCTCCAGCTGGCGCGTTCTCGACGCGTCCACCGTGCGCAGCTCGTTGAGGTGATGGCGATACCAGTTGACGCCGCCGAGGTGAGAGTTGAGGCTCGCGAGATCGGGCCGCGCCTCGAGGAGAGCGAGGATGTCGTGAAGGGAGAACGCGGGGTTCCCGGGATGGAGGGCCTCGTACACCGCCGTGATGAACGCGAAGTCCTCGGGGTAGTCGAGCGTGAAGCGGTGGCTCATCGAAAGGTCCCGGCCCGATTCCCACACCACGCTGCCGATGCGGTACAGCTCGGGGCGGTCCCACAGGAACGGGGTGGTGTGCTCGCGTTCGTGAGGCTTCCGGGCCAGGCGCCGGGCCTCCTCGAGCACCGGCAGCCGCACGACCTCGACGTCGTTCCCGTCGGGCCAGGTCGCGGGGTGCAGGTTGCCCACGTAGTCGAAGTGCCGGTCGTTCGCGAGCGCGTAGCCGAGGACGCGATCGATGATCGCGGGGTCGATGAGCGGACAGTCCGACGGGATCTTGACGACGTGCGTGGCACGACAGGCCCGCGCGGCCGCGACATGCCGGTCGAGGAGGTCCGTGGGGTGCCCCCGGTAGACCGGAATCTCCGCGCGCTCACAGGTGTCGACGAGGCCGTCGTCTACGGTGTCGGTGGTGGTCGCGAGGATGACGGTGCCGGCGAGGCTCGCGCGCCGGATCCTCTCGATCTGGTGCTCGAGAACGCTCTTGCCCAGAAGGGGAAGCAACACCTTGCCCGGCAGCCGCGTCGACGCCGTGCGGGCCTGGACGACCGTGACGACCCGAGGGCTCATGCGATCCTCCGGGCCGGCTCGACCGCGAGGAGGTCCTCACAGACGGCCGCGATGTTGCGGGCCGAGGTGCCGCCGTTCTGTACCGGAAGCAGCCGCCTCAGCTCGTCGAGGTCGAAGTACGAGTGGCACTCTTTCCCGAGGGCGAGGCCCGTGTAGACCACCGTCGAGTACTGGGTCACCAGAGCCGCGCAGTTGGCGACCATGTGGTCGGTGCGGCCCTCGGTGAGGACCATCGCGCCCGGCGCGATCTGCCGGATCTCTCGCGTCGCGCGCTCCCAGTTCTCGTTGGGATGCAGCTTGAAGAGAAGGGGCCGGCCGCCCGCGATCCCGACGCAGCGCTCGAGGAACGCGGTGCGGTCGTCGCGCTTGAACGTCTCGCGCGCGTCCGAGGTCGCCACGAGGACGTAGTCGCGGAACGGAAAGTCGTTCTCGAGGAGCGACGCACAGTCGTCGTAGTTGGGGATGCCCGTGACCACGAGCCTCGCGGCCGGCGCCCCCTTCGCCACGAACTTGGCCCTGTAGCCCTCGGAGGCAACGCAGAACCGAGTGTAGAGACCCGACAGCCCGGTCGTCGAGGTCGAGGCCATCCACAGAGGCAGTCCCAGCTTCCTCACGACCTTGTACATCGCGTCCTCGGGATCCGTCATGCCCTCCTGGACGAGCACGATCGGGCTCTGCCTCACGTTCTCGGGAACAACGAGGTCGGTGCACGTGAGCACGAGGTCGTACGGGCCGTCGAGGCCGCCGTCGTCCACGGGCAGCCGGTGGGCCTCGAGGTACTCCTCCGTGGTCCTGCGGAAGCGCCCCGCGAGGATGGTCCGATCCAGGACGCCCAGCGGCTTGAGGGCCCGGAGCATGCGCGTGCCGTAGAACGGCGAGTAGCGGCACTCGTGGCCCCGGGCCGCGAGTTCTGCGCCGATTCTGTGCATCATGGTCGTCTGGTTGAGGGATCCGCCGATAGCCAGAATCCGTCGCCGTCCCGCCGCCCGGTGCTGCGTCATGGCGGGATGCTGGACGGGCGGCAGGGGGATCTCGTGAATCCTCTGTGAACTCGGTGTTGCGGGCCCTCCTATGGGTTTCCACCGGGCCGGGAATCGCTGAGCGGAGGGAGGAGCGGGGCCGACGGAACGGGCACGCCCGACTGGCTGGTTTCGGGGGCGCGCCGTCCGAACTCGGTCTCCACTGTGATCTTCGTACCGCCGGGAGGCACCGGTGCCGTTGCTGCGGCGACCGCTTCGGTTCGGACCATGGCTTCCTGGAAGCAGTTGTTGAAGGCGACGTCCCGGCCCGTCTCGACGAACGGCCAGCAGGCCTGCGCGCAGGAGCACGCGAACGCGAACCGCTGGGCCACGGCGGGTTCGTCCACCCAGCCCGTCTGGGCCTTGCGGCGCTTGCCGTCCTGGCGGACGAACTCGATGCGGACGCGTCCGGCCTCGGACTTGAACTTCCGGCCGCCGTCGGGCGCCGCGGCGAAGCCGTCGCCCTTGACGAGCAGGCCGACCGTCTTGTCTCCGGTCGGGGCCGCGAAAACGGGGACCATCTCGCTCGTGACGATGGCCCCGTCGCCGTTTCCGCTCCACTGTGCCGTGGCGGCGCTGAAGGTGAGGAGGAGGGGGAGGAGAGCGCTGGCGAAAGGGATGTTGCGCATACCCCTCTACAGTGGGATGCGCAGGCGAGGATCGTTGGGAGGCCCGGTAAACAGGAAGCGGAGGGGTTGCCCCCTCCGCTTCACATCCCATGGTTGGCTTCAGGGTTCAGGGCCGGGGCGCACCCGCCAGATAGACTCCATCGCCCGTCTTGTTGTCGACGACCGTGCCGTAGACGAGGAGCCCGCCCCCGGTCACGGTGTACTGGAGGTAGAAGTCCGTCTGGGCCTGATCGGAGGCGGCCACTCCGCCGATCAGCGCGAACACGCTCTGCTGACCCTGGGAGAGGCCGGGAACCGTGGTCGTGGCGGTGCCGATCGTGCTGCCGTCGTTCTTCTTCGCGGTCCACGTGACGTTGACGGCCGAGCTGCCCGGATTGAACCAGCCGATGTTCGTACGGTAGCCCGTGCCCGCCGACTGATCCGCGGCGCTGGCGTTGGAGAGAAGGCCGAGGAAGCCTTCGGTGAGGATGTCGGACCGCGTGGCGGTCGCGATGTTGAGGAGGGACGTACCCGCGCCACTCGCGCGCTGATCGTTGAGGACGCGGTGGGTGAAGCGGAGCGGCATGTCCGACGTGATGCGCGCGGCGCCCACGGTGGTGCCCGTGGCTCCGAAGAGCGTTGCCGCGACGTCCTTCACGACGACCTGCTGACCGGCCGGCACGAGGGCCGAGCGGATCGCCGAGGGCGCCGTGAGACCGGCCGGGTTCTGGAGGAAGAGCTCGACGGTGATCGTCGCGGCGGCCGTGCCGGGGTTGAGGATCGAGAGGTCCGAGACGAAGAGCGTGTTGTTCTGTCCGGCGGCCTTCACCACCGTGGGGTAGAAGACCTCGGTCACGGCCGGCACGGTGAGCTGGCCGCGGATGGCGCCGGCAGTGAACTCCGCATTGTGGACGTTGACGTAGAAGCCGGAGGGGCTGCCCTTGATCTCGTCGAGGATCGCCTGGGTGGCGGTGACGCTGCCCGAGGCGAAGCCGGCGGCGAACGTCGGGCTGAAGTCGACGACGACGGGGCCCGAGACGCTGGCGGCGCCGCGGTGGATGTGGGCGGCCGTGGGCGCGGCGATGCCGTTCGTGAGGATCGAGTACTGGACGGACGTGCCCGAGATCGTCACGACCGCGTAGCCGGCGCCATCGGAGTCGCCCGGCCCCGGAACCTCGGCCGCGCCGGTGAGGCCCGCGCTGTAGGACTGTGCGAGCGCGACGGGAACGCCGAGCGCGAACAGCCCGACGGCCACGGCCCGGGCCCCCCCGAGCCGAGACGGTCCCATGATCCACTTCTCCTTCGAAGCAGTCTTTTTTTAACCCATAAGACTTTAAACCGCCGTCCTGGCTCAGAATCGAGCCGAACAGGCGCACGGTGCGGGTCTCCCCGGCGGGATCCCTCACGAGGAGCAGCGGCTTCTCGACGAGCTGGAAGCCCCGGAAGTCGCGGACGCGGGAGCCGCTCTCGATGCGGATCAGCTCCAAGGGCCGGCCCCCGTGCTCCTCGAGGAGCCTTGCGAGCGCGAGGTCGTTCCTCGCCGAGTACATCTCCCACAGGAAGCCCGCCGTCAGGTTCGTCTCGGGCCGGCTCGAGTCGAGCCACGGCCAGACGGCGCCTTCGAACTCCGGGGCCGAAAGGACCTGTTGCCTCAGGGCCCCGGAGTCCGCGGCGGCGAGGGCATGAAGGAACCTCACGACGGCCTCCTCGGGGGATCCGGCCGTCTCTCTGAGACAGACGGAGGCCTCGGGCTTCCTGTCGACGAGCCCGGAGGGCGCGGAGAGCAGGAGGGCGAGGCCGAGGGGTGCGAGGAGGCTCATGACGATCGGCTCCGTTCAGTTCCGCGAGAACGTGGCCCAGCCCGCGAGGG
>CAZXSG010000206.1:3395-6848 GCA_964643185.1 uncultured Holophagales bacterium | reverse complement strand
GCAGGCCGTGGTCTGTCCGGGGACACTCGACGGTGACCACGGGCCCCAGGCGAACGGGATGGAACGCGCCGCCGTCGAGGCCGACGACCCGGGCCACTCCCTAGAGCTCTCCGGTTTCGTCTTCCGCGGCCTCGGAAGGATCCCGCTCCGGGCCGGGAGGAGTCAGGAACCTCGCGGGCGAGACACGCACAGGCGCGGTCTCTTCGAGGCGGCGTCCGAGGTGAGTCAGGAGAGGGTCGAGGTCCTTCCGCGCGGCCGCCGAGATCGCGAAGAAGGGAATGCCCCTCTTCTTCGCCGCCTTCTCGACGGCCTTGATCTGCTCGGGCGTCGCGGCGTCGCTCTTGTTCGCGACGAGGATGCGCTCGCGCTTGGCGAGCTCCTCGGCGAAGGACGCCATCTCGTGCTCGATGGTCTTGATCGTCTTCTCGGCCTCGGTGCCCAGCCCTCGCGTCGTCTCCGCCAGGAAGGCCGACGCGTCGACCATGTGGACGAGGATGCGCGAGCGCTCGACGTGCTTCAGAAAGCGGATGCCCAGCCCGTGCCCTTCGTGCGCGCCCTCGATGAGGCCCGGCACATCGGCCGCGACGAACGTCTTGAGGGGTTCCCAGCTCCCGACCCGGGGGTTCGGGACGGGGGTCGTGAACGGGTAGTCGGCGATCTTGGGCCGCGCGGCCGGGATGGCCGCGATGGGCGTGGACTTGCCGGCGTTCGGAAGCCCCACGATCGCGACGTCGGCGAGGAGCTTCAGCGTGAGCGCGAGATCGCGCTTCTCTCCCTCGACACCCGGATCCGAGCGGCGCGGCGTGCGGTTCGTGGACGACGAGAAGCGCGCGTTGCCGCGCCCACCCTGTCCGCCTTGGGCGACCAGAACGGCCTGTCCGTCCTCGGTGAGGTCCGCGATGAGCTCGCCGCTGGTCGCGTCCTTCACGAGCGTGCCGACCGGCACGAACACGTCGACGTTCCTGCCGTTGCGGCCGTGGCAGTTGGAGCCCTCGCCGTGGCCGCCGCGCCCCGCCGCGAACCTCCGCTGGAAGCGGAAGGGGTAGAGCGTGTTGAGCGCCGAGTCCGCGACGATGCGGACGCTGCCCCCGTCACCGCCGTCGCCTCCGGAGGGGCCGCCCTTCGGGATGCCCTTCTCGCGGCGGAAGGCGACGCAGCCGTTTCCGCCGTCACCGGCAAACACGTGGATGAGGGCTTCGTCGAGAAACATGGATGAGCTTCCTTCTAAACACGAACGCCCTGCGCGAGGCAGGGCGTTCGTCGAGGCGAGGGCCGTTGCCCCGGGAGACTACGCGCTCTGCGCGGCGGCAGGTGCTTCTACGGACGGGATGATGGAGACGAACCGGCCCATGCGGCCCTTGTCGTGGAACTGCACCACTCCCGTGACCTTGGCGAACAGGGTGTCGTCCTTCCCCCGGCCGACGAACGCGCCCGCCTTGAGGGGCGTGCCGCGCTGCCGGACGAGGATGGAGCCGCCGGTGACGAGCTGGCCGGCGAAGCGCTTCACGCCGAGGCGCTGGGCGTTCGAGTCGCGGCCGTTGCGGGATGAGCCCTGACCTTTTTTATGTGCCATCTTGGGTGCCTCGCCTTAAGCCTTGATGCTCTGGATCTTGATCTCGAGGAGATCCTGCCGGTGACCGTGGATCTTCTGGTGACCCTTGCGCTTCTTCTTCTTGTAGGCGAAGACCTTCTCGCCGCGCATCTCGCGAACGACCGTGGCCTTCACGGAGGCCCCGTCGACGAGAGGCTTGCCGAGCGTGACCGTGTCGTCGCCACCAATGGCCACGACCTCGTTCAGGGCGAGCTCGTCGCCCTTGTTCAGCATCTCCTTGGAGACGCGCTCGATCTGCAGCGTCTCGCCCTCGGCGACGCGGTACTGCTTTCCCCCGGTGCGGATGACGGCGTACATGGTGGAACCTCCAAGACCTGGGACCTGGTTTGAGGCCGGAATGCGCGCGGGGCGCACTCCTGGCAAAGGGCCGCAGAAAATACCACACGGCCAGGGGGCTGTAAAGAGAAGACGACTACAGCACGACTAGCGGCCCAGGTCTTCGAGGATCCGGGGCGGTATGTAGGCCCGCAGCTCGGCGAAGTCCATGGCCGGGTTGCTGCCCGTCTCGAAGATCGCCAGGGAGGCCTTCTTCATGGGGATCGCCGAGCGGGTCCCCCCGAGGAGGAGCCGCGCGAAGAGGCGCCCCAGGAGCGGCTCGTGGGAGACGAGGAGCACCGACTTCGGCTTTCGCGTCGAGAGCTCGTGCAGCACCTCGTCGGGCTCGGCCGAGGGCACGAGGTTGCGCGTGACCTCCACCGCTCCCCGGAATCGGCATGCGGCGATGACGGGCTCGGCCGTCTGGCGGGCCCGCACGAACGGCGAGTGGAGCACCAGATCGAACTCGGGCGCGAGGCGGGAAATCGCGCGGGAGACCGGCTTCATGCGCGCGAGGCCGCCGTCGGTGAGGCGGCGATCCTCGTCGAGACCCGAGGGCGAGGTCTCCTCGGCGTCCGAGTGCCTGAGCAGGTGGATGCGCATGGGTCGACCGGGATTGTAGGCGCGGGACCGCGGGAGGCCCCGCGCTGCTCGTCGGTTGCTAGCCGCAGAGGTCGCGCAGCAGCTCCTCGCGGGTGTCCTTCGAGAGCTCCACCTCGGCGTGGTAGGCCGGGTGCTCGACGACGAGCTTCACGCTCTTCGCCGCTTCGAAGGCCGCCCTCTCGGCATCGGTCTTCGCGACCGGGAAGACGAGGTACTGCACGGCGGAGATGCGGTCGTCGCGGTGCTGACCGCCGTCGAACGTCGCGTACGCGCGCCGTCCGTCGACCTCGAGCCACAGGCATTTTCCGTTCGCGAGGCCGATGAGCCGGTCCAGCTCGGGCTGGATCTCGGGCTCCTTCTGGATCTCGATGAAGAGCGTCGCGGCCACCTCACCGTCCCCCGGCAGGAGGTCGTTGTAAACCTCGACCTCTTCCTTCACACGGTCGGGATGCACGATCCGCTCGGCGCGGCACATCTCCTGGATCTGGTTGAGCACCGTGATGCGGTTCTCGAAGACGAGCGACATCTTCGTGCCGAGAAAGAGCCTCCGGCGGGCCTTGGTTTCCATGACGCTCTTGCGCCACTCGTCGCGGATGAGCTCGTACTCGTAGATGTTCTTGACGTCGTCGACACGGAGCTTCTGCATGAATCACATCCCATAGGCGTCGCGGAGCACCTCGATGGGGTGCTTCACGACGCGCTGCATCCCCTGGTGAATCTGCACGCCGGCGAGCGCGCAATCGGAAGCGAGGATCTCGGCATTCGCCGCCGCCAGACCGTCGAAGAGCTTCTGCCCCACCTTCATGGACTCGTCGAAGTACTCGACCTTCATCGCCCACGTGCCGTCGTGGCCCGAGCAGCGCCCCACCAATGTTACCTCGGCGCCCGGTGGCCTTAAAAAGTCGCACGACTTTGAGTCAATT
>CAZXSG010000206.1:0-3385 GCA_964643185.1 uncultured Holophagales bacterium | reverse complement strand
TCTGGACCTTGAGGTGGCAGGCGAGGTGGTATGCGATGGACTTCGGCGCCTTGGGGAAGTCGAGCGCGAGCGTCCCCGCCTGCTTGAGGGTCATGAGGTATTCGAAGAGGTCCTTCGTGCCCTTGGCCACGAACGCCGTATCCGCGTCGTCCTTCGCGAGCCACGGATATTCCTTCTTCACCATGAGAGAGCAGGAGGGCCCGGGCGTCACGATGGTGTAGCCCTTCTCGATCCAGGGCTTGAACGCGCCGACGAGGGCTTTGCGGGATTCCTGCGCGGAGGGGACGTCGCCGATGTCGTAGTACGGCATGCCGCAGCAGCGCGGGTACTCGACGACGACCTCGACGCCGTTCCGCTCGAGCACCTGGATCGCCGCCTTGCCGATCTCGGGGCGGTTCCACTCCACCGAGCAGGTGGGGAAGAACACGACCTTGCCGGCGCTGCCGCTCGAGGTGATGCGCGGGCGTTTTCGAAACCATCCCGTGAACGTCTCGCGGTGGAATTGCGGGAGGTCCTTCCTCGCCGAGATCCCCATCGTCTTCTCCATCGCCCAGCGGGCGGCGGGCAGCGTGTTGACCCAGTTGGCGAGGGGCGCGACCGGCGAGGAGAGCCGGCCGAGCTGGTCGGGGTTCGAGAGCATCTGCTCGCGGAGCGGCACGCCGTTCTTCTCGGCCCGTACCCTGCGCGCGTCCAGCACGAGGTGGGGGATGTCGACCATCCAGCGATGCGGCGGAATGTAGGGACAGTGCGGAATGCAGAGCTTGCACTCGTAGCAGAGGTCGACGAAGTCGTCGAGGACCTTCAAGTGGAGCTTCTCGGCCTCGCCGTCGACCTCGGGCACGTCCAGCCCCTTGAAGAGGACGTCGAACGAGGGGCACAGCGAGAAGCAGCGCCGGCAGCCGTGGCAGATGTCGGCGATCCGGAGAAGCTCCTGGGAAAGAGTCGCCGGATCGGTCACGGCGACGGGGCCCTTGACGAGCATTCGAGAACCTCACGATTCCGAAAAAAATCAGCGCGCCGGAGGCGTTCCGGGGCCCGGAGGGCTGAACAAATCCGGGAGGGGACCCTTCGGCCCGCCTCCCTTCACGACCTTCGGAGGTCAGCCGTTGATGCTGGAAAGCAGCTTCGCGAAACGGTTGGCGTGAGACTTCTCCGCGCGCGCGAGCGTCTCGAACCAGTCGGCGATCTCCGGGAAGCTCTCCTCGCGGGCCGTCTTCGCGAAGCCGGGGTACATCTGCGTGTACTCGTACGTCTCGCCCTCGACCGCGCACTTGAGGTTCTGCTCGGTGGTGCCGAACGGCAGGCCCGTCGCCGGGTCACCGGCCTGCTTCAGGTAGTCGAGGTGTCCGTGCGCATGGCCCGTCTCGCCCTCGGCCGTGTCGCGGAAGTTGCCCGCGATTTCCGGGTAGCCCTCGATGTCGGCCTTGTCGGCGAAGTAGAGGTAGCGGCGGTTCGCCTGGCTCTCGCCCGCGAACGCGTGCTTGAGGTTCTCGTGGGTCTTCGTTCCCGTAAGGTTCGCCATGTGTGTCCTCCTCTTTTGAGACTAGATTGGCTCTAAACAAGGGTCAAGGTCATTTATTAGACTTAGTTTAAACTATAGCCATGCAGACCATCGTCGGGCGCTCCGCGCCATCGTTCACCACGGAAGGCGTCCTCAACGGCCGCTTCAGGACGTACACGCTCGAAGAGTACAAGGGCCAGTGGGTCGTCCTCTTCTTCTATCCGCTCGACTTCACGTTCGTGTGCCCCACCGAGATCCTCGCGTTCTCGGACCGCATCGGGGAGTTCCGCAAGGAGAACGCCGAGGTGCTCGGCGTCTCGGTGGACTCCAAGTTCAGCCACCTCGCGTGGACCGAGAAGCCCCGGGAGACGGGCGGCATCTTCGGCCTCACGTACCCGCTCCTCGAGGACCTGAAGAAGGATCTCGCGAAGGCGTTCGGCGTCCTCACCCCCGAGGGCGACGTCGCGCTCCGCGGCCTGTTCGTGATCGACCCCGACGGCATCGTGCAGCACGCCACGATCAACGCGCTCGGCGTGGGCCGCTCGGTGGACGAGACGCTGCGCGTCCTCACCGCTCTGCAGTTCGTCCGCGAGAGCGGCGAGGTGTGCCCCGCAGACTGGAAGAAGGGCGACAAGGGCATGAGCGCCGACTGGCAGAAATCCAAGGAGTACTTCGCGGCCGCGAAGTAGAAGGCCCGCCCGGGAGAACCCGATAGCGGGTTCTCCCGTCTCCGGCGCCCGCACCCTTCCGATATGCTCCCCGAGGCCGCGCTCCGCGGCCGATTCCACAAGACAGGACCCCGCATGCCCGCCAAGACGCACTACCCCATCGTGATCATCGGATCCGGCCCGGCCGGCCTCACGGCCGCCATCTACGCCTCGCGCGCCAACCTCTCGCCGCTCGTGCTCGAAGGGGTCCAGCCCGGCGGCCAGCTCACCACCACCACGGAGGTCGAGAACTTTCCCGGCTTCGAGCACGGCATCCAGGGGCCCGACCTCATCGACGTGACCCGCAAGCAGGCCCAGCGCTTCGGCGCGGAGATGGTCTACGAAGAGGTCACGAACGTCGACACGACGAAGCGCCCCTTTCCGATCACGCTCGGCTCCGGCGACGTGATCACGGCGGACGCGATCATCGTGGCCTCGGGCGCCTCGGCGAAGTACCTGGGCATCGAGGACCCGAAGATGATCGGCAAGGGCATCTCGGCCTGCGCGACGTGTGACGGCTTCTTCTTCAAGAACAAGGAAGTCGTCGTGGTGGGCGGCGGCGACACGGCGATGGAAGAGGCGAACTACCTCACGAAGTTCGCGACCACGGTGCACCTCGTGCATCGCCGCGAGGAGTTCCGCGCCTCGAAGATCATGCTCGCCCGGGCGCTCGCGAACCCGAAGATCAAGGTCCACACGAACGCCACGGTCTCGGCAATCCACGGCACCCCGGAAACCGGTGTCACGGGCGTCACGCTCGTGAGCACGAAGACCGGCGAGACGACCGTGCTCGACACGGTGCGCGGCTATTTCTCGGCGATCGGGCACCAGCCGAACACCGGACTCTTCAAGGGGGTCCTCGAGATGGACGAGGTGGGCTACCTGAAGATCACGCACCCCACGACGAACACGTCGATTCCCGGAATCTTCGCGGCAGGCGACGTGGCGGACCCGATCTACCGGCAGGCGATCTCGGCCGCGGGCGAAGGCTGCAAGGCGGCCATCGACGCGGAGCGTTTTCTGGCGCATTGAAACTGTAGTGATCGGGGAAACCCAGTTATGGGTTTCCCCTACCCTTCCGCTCCGCTCGCTTCGCTCGCCTTTTTCTGATCTCGCAGCTTGCTGGAACCCAGTTATGGGTTTCCCTCCCTGCATTTACCGGGAAACCCCGTTATGG
>CAZXSG010000205.1:0-6853 GCA_964643185.1 uncultured Holophagales bacterium | reverse complement strand
CTCGGCCATCGTGCGCTTCACCAGTACCGCGTGATCGGACGTCTGAAGCCGGGTGTCACGCCGGAACAGGCCAACGCCGAGGTGCATTCCCTCGCGAAGGAGCTGGCCCGGATGTATCCGGACACGACCGCCGGGATCGACGCCCGCGTCGTGCCGATCCGGGCAGACGCGAGCGCCAAGGTCCGCAAGCCTCTGCTCGTGCTCTTCGGCGCCGTGGTGCTCCTCCTCGGGATCGCCTGCGCGAACGCCGCGAACCTCCTGATGACGCGGATCGTGGGACGCGCGCGCGAGCTGGCGGTCCGGGCCGCGCTCGGCGCGGGCGAGGGCCGGCTCGCCCGCGAGCTGCTCACGGAATCCGTCGTGCTCACGACCGCGGGCGCCGTGCTCGGCCTCGGCATCGCCGCCGGAACGCTGCAGCTCGCTCGGACGCTGGGCGCGTCGTACTTTCCGCGCCCCGACCTCATCGCCCTCGACGGCCGTGTGCTGCTCTTCGCGTTCGCGGTGGCGACCCTCACGGGCCTCGTCTTCGGACTCGTGCCGTTCCTTTCGCGCGGGAGCCGCTTCGAGAACCTGCGCGGCGGCGTGCGGACCGATTCGCCTTCGGGATGGAGCGGACGGGCCGTGCGCGAATCCCTCGTGGTGGGGGTTCTGGCGCTGTCGTTCATCCTCCTCATCGGGGCCGGAGCGCTCCTCCAGAGCTTCTCGCGTCTCTTGCGCATCGATGTCGGCGTGGACGCCCGGAACCTCCTGACGCTCAAGGTCTTCCTCCCCGGTGCGAAGTACCCGGACCCGGCCGAGCGGGCTCGCCTCACACAGCAGATCGTCCGAGACGCCGGCCAGCTTCCCGGCGTGGATTCCGTAGCGTCGGTGGGCGGGCTGCCGCTCGAGAACACCATGAGCGGCGATATCGCGTTCCCAAACGAGAAGCAGTTCCAAGACGCGCGCCGCATCGCGTCGTTCACCGACGTGAGTCCCGGCTATTTCCGGACGGCGGGAATCCCGCTCATGGAGGGGCGCGACTTCACGGACGACGACCTCCGCAACCTCCTCCCCATGCTCGACGCGCTCGAGAAGGACAAGACCGGCTCCGCACCGCTTCCTCCCATCCTCGTGAACGCCACCATGGCGGCGCGCTACTGGCCCAAGGGCGATGCGATCGGGCAGGTCGTCTTCGTGGGAGGGGAGAGCGGCTGGCGCATCGTGGGTGTCGTGGGCGACGTGAAGCAAAAGGAAGCGACGGCACCCGCGCCCGCGCACGTCTACCTGCCGCTCGGCACGCCGCTGCCGCCCCGGCCCTTCACGCTCATGGTGCGGTCTGCATTGCCTCAGCGCGACCTCGTCGCCGGTGTGCGGGGCGTGCTCGCGAACGTCGACAAGGACGTGCCGCCGTATCAGATTCGCACCATGGACGAGGTGATCGCGAGCGCCTTCGACGGAGCCCGGTTCCAGACGTTCGTGCTGATGGCCTTCGCCTCGGCGGCCCTCGTCCTCGCGCTGGTCGGCATCTACGGGGTGATCTCGTATTCCGTGGCCCAGCGGACGCAGGAGATCGGCATTCGCGTGGCGACGGGCGCCACGCGAGTCGACGTTCTCAGGCTCGTCGTGGGTCGCGTGGGGCAGCTCTCGGCGCTCGGAATCCTCATCGGCTGCGCGGCCGCGCTCGTGCTCTCCGCGTCCCTCCAGCCGCTCCTGTTCGAGACCCGTGCGCTGGATCCGCGCGTCTTCCTCGGAGTCGGCCTCGTCCTCGTGCTCACCGCCGCGATGGGGAGCGCGCTCCCCGCCCGGCGAGCCGCGAATGTGGATCCGGCCATCTCCCTGCGGCAGGACTGATAGCGGCACCGTCTGGATCTCCGATATCCTCGTCTCGTGAGCGAGACCGCAACTGGAACCTACGACGGAACCGTCATCAAGCTCGACGGACCCATGAGCATCGATCCGAACACTCGGGTGCGCGTGACGGTCGAGGCAGTCTCGAGCGTTCCCTCTCGTGTGCCGGGGTTCCTGGAGACCGCTATCCGGAATCAGGTTGTCGGTCCTCGCGATTGGGCCACGAACATCGAGGGATACTGTATCTGCACGGTCCTCTCGCTGGCGATGACTGACCGGCTGCCCGATTCCGTCTTTCTCGACACGACCTACGCCATCGCGCTGGTGAACTCGGAGGACGCTCTCCACGGGATCTCGACCTCGCAGACAGGCTTTCAGGCCCTGATGCGCACCCCGGCCGCATAGGCGCAGGACTGAACGACATCGCCCTCAGGGCTGGTCGAGCACGCCGCGAACCCTCTGCGTGAGCGCTGCCGCCGAGAACGGCTTCTGGAGGAAGCCTCCCAGCTCCAGTCCCCCTTGGACCACTTTGCTTCGATCGGGGTAGCCGGACATGAAGAGAACCCGGAGGCGCGGCAGACGGGCCCGTGCCCGCTCGGCCAGCTCGGGGCCGCCCATTCCCGGCATGACGACGTCCGTGAGGAGCAGAGAAATTCCGTCTGCGCTCGATTCCAGCGTCGCGAGCGCCTCCGTCGCGTTCCCGGCCTCCAGCACCGTGTATCCCGCGGTCTGGAGCGCTCGGCTGGCGAGCCGGCGGACGGCGTCCTCGTCTTCGACGAGGAGGATCGTCTCGAGACCCGTGTGCATCGCGGATCGCACGGCCCGAACACTCTCGACGGACAGGTCGGAATCCACGCGCGGCAAGTGGATGTTGAACGTCGTGCCCTGGCCGGGCTCGCTCGCGACGTCGATGTAGCCGCCGCTCTGCTTCACGATGCCGTAAACGGTCGCCAGTCCCAGACCCGTTCCCTTGCCGCGCTCCTTCGTCGTGAAGAACGGCTCGAAGAGATGCGACTGTGTTGCCTGGTCCATCCCGATTCCCGTATCGCTCACGGACAGAAGGACGTAGCTCCCCGGGTTCACGGCCACACCGGAGCCGAGGTAGCTTTCGTCGAGCGAGCTGTTGCGCGTGTCGATCGTGAGCGTTCCGCCCTTCGGCATCGCGTCGCCCGCGTTCACGGCGAGGTTGAGGAGAACCTGCTCGATCTGCCCGGGATCTGCCTTGACGCGCCCGAGATCCGCGGCCAGGTTCAATCGAACCTGGATGTCTTCCCCGATGAGCCGCCCGAGCATCCCGCCGGACAACCCCCTCACGACCCGGTTGAGATCGAGAATCTGCAGCTCGAGGACCTGCTGACGGCTGAAGGCGAGGAGCTGTTTCGTGAGCGCCGAGGCCCGTTCGCCGGCCGTGTGGATCTCCCGCACGTCGTCGATGATGGGATCGTCGGGCTTCGCCCGGTCGAGGATCATGTCGCTGAAACCGAGGATGACGGTGAGGAGGTTGTTGAAGTCGTGGGCGATGCCGCCGGCCAGCGTGCCGATGGCTTCCATCTTCTGCGCCTGCCGCAGCTGGGCTTCGAGAGACCTCCGCTCGGTCGTGTCGACGAGGTAGCCCTGGATCCCGCGCATCGTGCCGTCCTCGAAGGTGCCCACGAAGTTCCCCGTCACCTCCACGGGCCGCCCGTCGACGCGTCTCATGGTCAGCTCGTGATTGCGAAGGCGACCGTGGTCGCGCAAACGCCCGACGAACCCCCCGACGTCGAATTCCCCAGGAAACAGCCGGAAGAACCCGTGAGCCATCGCCACGTCGGGCGACGCGAAGCCGAAGATCTGAGCGAAGGCCGGATTGCAGGCGACGAGCTTGCCGTCGGGCTCGCAGATGAAGCTGCCGCTGACGTTCTCGTCGAAGAGAAGACGGTAGCGTCGCTCGCTCTCGGCGCGTGCCTCCTCGGCCGTCCTTCGCTGCGTGACCTCGTCCTGGAGCTCCTGCGTCCGCTGCCTCACGCGATCCTCGAGCTCACTGTTGGCGAGCCTCAGGTCCTGCTGGGCCGCCTCGAGGCTCATCATCATTCGATTGAACGCCGCCGCGAGAAGGCTGACTTCGTCGCGCCCCGCAACCGCGGCCCGCTTCGTGAGGTCTCCGGCGGTGACGCGCTCGGCCGCCCCGGCCAGTCCCTGCAGAGGACGAATGACGTAAAAGCTGATGGCGTAGGTGAACAGGAACCCCAGGACGAAGAGAAGGGCGCTCAGACCAGCCAGTGTCGCCCGGATCTGCCGGACGCCGGCCTTCAGATGAGTGAGCGAGAATCCGAGGTGAACCCTGCCGATGACCTCACCGGCGACATTGATGGGCGTCTCCACATCGAGCTGTGAGCCACGTTTCGAATAGACCGCCGACTCGCTGGTCACCTTCGACGAGGCGGGAGGCTCCGGGGAGCCGGAATTCCGCACCTCGGCCAGAATCGTGCCGTCCGCGCGCGTTACGACCGCGAAGATGACATCTTTCTTCTTGCTCACGCCCTCCAGGAGCTCCTGTGCCGTTCTCACATCCTCGAAAGTCAGCGCGGCCGTGACGTTGGAGGCGACCATACGGCCCAGTCCCAGGCTGTCCTCGAGAAGGGCCGCACGGAGCCGCTGCTCGAGGAGTGACGGAACGATGGCCAGAACGGAAAGCAGAAGAGCTCCGACGACCAGTCCGTTCAGGAAAACCAGCCGCCACGAGATCGAGCGAAAGCCCAGACCCTTCAAGGGGCCGGCTCCGGAGATTCCACGATGGTGCTCATCTTGAGAAGGGGCGCGGCGAGGTCGGCCCCGACGGAGCGCCCGGCCTTCAGGTTCACGAGGATCTCTGGCCGATCACGCCTCAGGCCGATGCCGATGACGAGACCCGAGCGAACGTACTCGGGCACACCGGTCATCGTGAGGATCCGGAGCTTCCGCGCCGTCGCGGCGAGGGCCCCGACGTCGAGGGCCCGCAAAGGCGTCACGTACAGAACCTGGGCGCCGCTCTGCCGGAGCAGCGTCTCCATCGGTTCCTTTCCGTCGACGTCGATCGGGACCAGGCGCAGTCGCCGTCCGGCGACACCTTCCGCTCCGATACGCGTCGACACTTCGACCACCGTGTCCTTCACGCCGGCCGCCGTACGGTAGCCCGACTGATAGAGCACGGCCAGGACGAGATCCTTGTCTTTGGCGTCGGTCAGCTGGCGGTCGAACGCCAGAACCTTGAACAGAATGGGGATCTGTACATCCACGGGCGTGGGCATCTGCTGCGCCCACGCTTCGCTCGCGAGAACCAGGGCCGCGAGAGCCAGTGCGAAGATCTTCGATGCCTTCACGCTTCGCCGTCAGTAGGTCCATGTCAGCCGCCCGACGAGGCTGCGTCCATCCTGGGGAATGGCGAGCTGCAGGTGCTCCAGCCCGCCGGGGGTTTCGTACCTCCGGTCGAAGGCGTTTCGGAGGTTGAGAGAGAGGGTGAATCCGGAGATCGCCTTCGACGTCAGGTTCAGATCGGTAACGCAATAGGGTGCCGTCTCCGTTCGATAGACGGTGATGCGCGAGCTCTCGCAGCGCAATCTGAGCCCGGCGGTCACGGCGCCCAGAATGCTGCCGGCGAGACTCGCCTTGAACACCTGCCCCGGCGAATTGGTCAGGGCGGCGTTCTGGTCATCCTTCGCCCTCTGTCGACCGTAGCTCACGCCCAGCCGGAATCCCCCAGGGAGACGCGCGTCGAGCTGCAGCTCCAGCCCGGTCGCGGTGACGCGTCCAGCATTCGAGTACCGGATCTCCCCCTGGGAGTCCAGCTCGGGGTCGATCAGGTTTCTCATCTGATACCGATATCCCGACAGTGTCCCGACGAGCCAGGACGAGATCTTGCCCTCCACGGTCAGCTCGAGCGTCCGGATTCTCTCCGCCTCGAGCTTGTCGCCTTCGGCCTCGCCCGCGTAGAGGCTTTCGTAGGTGCTCGGCGCTCGGAAGGCCTCCCCATAGAGGAGCTTCACTGCTCCCGTCGTGCCGAGGTTCTGGACGAGGCCAATGCGAGGGGTGAGCGAGCTCCCGCTGGTCGAGACGTGGTCGAAGCGCAGCCCGCCCGTGACGGAAAGGCCCCGGTAGACATGGACCTCGTCCTGAACATAGACCGCGACCGCAGAGGAGCGCACGTTCGTTTCCTCGAGCGCGGTGCCCTCGTCCCCGCTCGCGTAGGTCGACTGGAAGCTGTGCCGGTACTCGGCACCGATCGTCAGTCGATGATCGGACCGGAGATCCCAGGTGAATCGACCCTCGCCGCCGGCCCAGAGGCCCTTCGTCTCATCGAGGAACAGCGCGCCATAGGGATAGTCCCCGACGTAGAAGTATCGGTCGGCCCAGACGCGAAGGGAGAGGGCCTTGTCGAAGGACAAGGGGAGCTCCTGGGCGAGATCGACCCACTGCCGTTCATCTCGCGTCTTCGAGCGCGGATCGCCGAAATCGACACCGTAGGCGCCGGTGGGAAACCGCTTGGTTCGGGAGGTCGCTCCGGCGCGAACGAAGGTCCGCCCGTACCGAGCCGACAGGAGCGCTCCGAAGGCGCGATCGCGGTCGAGGTCCCGCGCCACGCCGTCGCCGTCGCCAACGCCCACGAACTCGGGATAGAAGAGATCCTGCCCGTCGACGTTCAGTGCGCTGGCAGAGACGCGGAGATCCAGGCCGCCTTCGTAGGCTTTGCCCCAGGTGAACGACGCTCCTTTGCGCCCGAAGCTTCCGGCCTCCGCCGAGACCCGGCCGCCGTCGATCGACGCGCCCGTCTTCGTGACCACGTTGATCACCGCCAGCATCGCGTACGTGCCGTAGAGCGCCGAGCCGGGTCCCCGCACGATCTCGACCCTTTCGATGGCCTCGAGCGGCAGGAAGACGTCCGTGCCGATCGGCGCTTGACCGTACGTGTTCTCGTTGAGCGTGTGGCCGTCGACGAGCAGGAGGATGCGGTCGTTGTAGTCGGTGGGACGGCTGAACCCGCGGACGCCCGCGGAGTCGTAGTTCGGGTCGT
>CAZXSG010000204.1:0-6873 GCA_964643185.1 uncultured Holophagales bacterium | reverse complement strand
GGGCGCGGGAACGTGGTACCGCGGGGTGGTCCGCCCGCCGGCCATCGACCCCGGCCCGTCGCCTTCTCCGGGCCGCTTGCCGGGGGACGGGCACCCGGCCGCTTCCCAGGCGCGTACCGTGGAATTGCGCAGCGCGCGGGTCGGCGCTTCCGGCCAGCCGCCATCGAACAGGGTCGAATAGAGGGTATCGGTCGCCGAGGCCTCGACGAGGAGCGAGACCCCCGTCGCCGTCGTGGCCCGCTCGCGCGCCGCACTGTCGGGCAGGGGCCATGGATCCCGGGAGAGCCGTGCCTCGGGTACCGGCTCGAGCTGTGGATCCGCGTCCGCAGCCGACGGAATCGACTGTGATGTTTCCTGTACCGCCGGAGGCGCAACCGGAGGCTCGGTGGCCGCTTCGTCGAAGAGCGACGACTGGAAAAAACGCGTCGGGGTCTTGCGGGTCACGGAAGCGCCCACAGTTCCGCGAGGGGGCCGAGGCCCCGCTCGTCCCCCCGCAGCTTGCGGCGGTAGACGCTCGTCTTCGTGGGGCCGCACACGCGGGCCATGTCGCAGTATTTGCACGCGTCCTTGGGGTAGCGGGCACTTTGCGTCCGCGGCAGGAACAGTCCCTCCCGGGAGGCCGACTGGAGCGCCCGGATCGCGTCTCCGAGGAGCGATTCGGCTCGCCGGGTCTCCTCGGCCGAGAACACGACCGGCACGACCTCGAAGTCCTCGGTCTTGTCACGCGGCCTCACGAAGAGGTATTCGGAAACCACCTCGGTGGCGCCCTGGACGCGCGCGGCCCGGGCGTAGACGGCGAGCTGCAGACGCTCGCCCCCGGCCACGAGCCGCCCTTCGGAGTCCTTGCCGCCGAACGGCGTCAGGTTGCGGCTCCATTTGTAGTCGACCACCCGCGCGAGGCCCCGGTTGCCGCCCTTGTCGAAGTCCAGCCGGTCCATGCGTCCGCCGATCGCGACGCCCGCGATGACGAGCGGCGCGTCGGTGGAAAGCGGCGACTCCTCCTCCGCGTCCTCGGCCGGAAACGCGGGCCCGAAGCGGACCTCCGCGCCCGCGACCGGGATCCTCTCGGGATGCGCCCGGGAAGACTCGTGGTCCAGCACCGCGCGAACGGCCCGCGCGACCTCGCTGGCCGCGAGCTCCACGAAGAGCGGCGGCCGGGCCGCGCCGGACCGCTCGGCCCAGCGGGCGGCCGCCTTCCCCGCGTGCTCCTCGGAAAGGTGCGCGGGGTCGGCGAGGCGGGTGAGCGACCGGCCCTTCGGAACGCTCCTCACGAGGCTCGCGAGCGCGTCGTGGAGGAGATTGCCTTTCGCGAGGTTGTCGGCCTCGAAGGCCTCCTCGGTTTCTTCACGCTCCGCGAGACCCAGCACCTTCTCGAGGAAGAGCCTGTAGGGGCAGCCGGCAAAGAGCTCGAGCCGGCTCGCGGAGACCTGCCGATCCAGGGGCCCGTTCGACGGGGCGCGTGAGAGGCGTCCCTCGTAGGCCGTGAACAGAGGGGAGCGCCTCGCGGCGGCGCGTGTGCGCGCCGAGCCGACGGAGGGCCTCTCGCGCTCCGCGCGCGAAAGGAGTCCCGGGCGGAGGTCGAGCGCGCGCTGCCAGACCTCTTCCGCGCTGCGGGCTGGGCCGTCCTGCACCACGCGGCCCTCGGCGAGCCTCCTCAGGCCGCTCAGGCTCTCCGTGGCGATCGCCCGCGCCGAGAGCGGCCGGGCATGCAGCCTTTCGAGGGTCTCGACGAGGAACGCGGACGGCAGGAGATCCCGGTCGCGCACCGAGTCGGTACGGGACGCGAAGAGAACGACGCGCCTCCGGCCGCTCGCGAGCGCGAGGTCGAAGAGCGCGCGCTCCTCGCCGGCGTGCCGCGCCCCGCCCTTGGCGGCGAGCGGCTTGCCGCTCCGCCGTGCGAGCTCCTGCCTCTCGCTGTCGAGGAGCAGCGGATCCGGCCGCGCGGGCGCGGGGAAGCCGCGCTCGACCAGACCCGGCAGGAACACGGCGTCGAAGAGGAGCCCGCGGGCCGAGACGAGAGAGAGCACGTTGAGGCCGTCCCTCTCGAACGCGCCCGTGCGCACGGGAATCGCGTCGAGGGCCTCGGTCAGCGCCTCGCGGGCGTCGGCCACCGTCGCGCGGAAGCCGGGCACGGCCTCGCCCGCGAGGCGCAGCGCGCGCACCGCCTCGAGCAGGGCCGGTAAGCCCTCGTGCGCACCCAGCAGCGCGCGCAGCGAGGCGTCCAGCCGGGCGGCCCAGGTGGCGAGCGGGGCGGGCTCGAGCGAGGGGAGCGCGGAGACGACGCGCGTGAAGGCCGTTTCGAACGCCTCGTGGTGGGTCGACGTATCGCGCGCGAGACGCGCCTCCCACGCGGTGCGCCCGGCGAGGACCTCGAGCTTCTCGCGCGTTTCGGCGAGGTCGGCCGCGCGGGCTCCGAGAAGGCCCTCGGTCTCGAGGAGATCGAACGTCTCGACGAGGAGCGGTGCCGGGACGTCCTCTTCGGCGAGCGCGAGGAGGAGCAGCGCGAGCCGACCGAGCGGGCTCTTCGCCGTGCCCTTCCCGGGGGGCCGGAAGAAGGGGATGCCGGGGCGTCCGAGCTCCGCGAGGAGGCCGGGCTCCTGCGAGTCGGGGTGCCGGAGCAGCACGGCCATCCGGTGGAGCGGGATGCCGTCCGCGGCCGCCCGGATCACCTCCCGCACGACCTCGCGCCCCTCGTCGCGCTCGTCGTGCGCGAGAACGGCAGAGGGTTGGGCGAAGGGCGCCGCGTCGAGCGCGTCCGCGGAGACTGCAGAAACCTCGAGCAGCTCCTCGAAGAGCGCCTGGCGCACCTTGGGAAAGACCTCGGGCGCGTCCGCGGAGGTCCGGGGTACGAACGCCACCAGATCGCGCGACGTTCCGAGGGCCGCGAGAAGCGCTCGATGGAGGCCCGTGAGATCCGAGACGCCGTAGACGAGGAGCGGGCCGGCCTGCCGCGGCGCGCCGGCGGCAAGGCCGGCGGCGGTGAACAGCGCGTGCGGTGTCGTGAAGGCGGCGCGCGAGGCCTCGAACGACTTGAGCGTCGCCGCCAGCCCCGCGAGGAAGCTCCGCCGCTCGGCGCTCCCGGCGGCCTCGGGGAGGAGCGAGAGGTCGCGCAGCGAAAGGCCCGCGCTCGCGAGATCGTCGGCCAGCATCGCGAGAGCCCTCGCGAGCGCGCGGCTCGAGCGGAGGGGCCCGAAGACCTCCGCGCCGTGCGATTCGAGAAGAGCGGCGCGAGCGAGGGGCAGCGTCGCCAGCGTGGGCAGAGGGGGGAGCTCGGTGGAGTCCATCCTCCCCGCCGTCTCCCGCGCGAGGTCCACGAACGTGAGGAGCCGGAGGTTCGCGACCGCGCCGCGCCGCGTCGCGACGAGGCGCCTCAGGTAGACGCCCAGGAGGTTCGAGCCCACGAGGACGTCGACCGGCGCGAGAGGGTCGGATCCCTTGAGGGCCGCGACCTCCGCGAGGAACCGCTCCTCGAGCGCGGCGAAGGGGCCCACGAAGAGGCGGTGCGTCACGCGCCGAGTCTACGTGGAGGGGATCCCGCCGGCGGGCGGGAGCCCAGGCAGTCCTAGCGGACTGCAGAGATCCACCGCCTCGTCGTGTAGCATGCGGGGCGGAGGCGCAAGGGGTCCGGTGGCCCTCCTGGTCTTCAAAACCAGTGTGCTCGCTTCGAGAGGAGCGGCGGATCGGTTCGACTCCGATACGCCTCCGCCATCCCACCGTCCGGAGATCCCGAAGGGATCCCTCAGCGGTCCTACCGGACCGCCGGAGATCCCGTGATCCCGGTAACACAAGAGCGCATGCGCATGCGCTGACGGGCCCGGCGCGGCTCCTCTAGCGTGCCGGCACGATGTGGCCATCGCGCGATTTCCATCACCGCGACGACGCCTGTGCCCTCCTACCCTCCGCCCTGCAACCTACCGGCCGCGCGACGGCTGACCGCTTTTCCCCGCTTTCCCAACAGACACGCTTTCAGAGGAGACGTTCTTCGATGTCGCTCGACTTCCTGTCAAAGGTCCGTTCCGCCGTCTGTCTCACCGGCGCGCTCCTCGCGGCGTCCAGCGCGCCCGCCGCGACGTTCCAGGTCACGAACAACCTCGACAGCGGCAACGGCTCCCTCCGCAAGGCGATCGCCGACGCCGAGCTCACCGTGGCCGCCGACACCATCACGTTCGCCATCGGAGCGGGAGCGCAGTCGATCACCGTCTTGAGCGCCCTCCCCACGATCACGCGTCCCCTGACGATCGACGGCACGACCCAGCCCGGCTTCGCGGGCGCTCCGCTCATCGAGCTCAACGGCGCCGCGGTGGCCGGCAACGGGCTCACCATCACGGGCGGCCCGGCCACCGTGAAGAGCCTCGTCATCAACCGCTTCCAGGGCAACGGCATCCAGCTCTCGAGCTCGGCGAACACCGTCGTGGGCTGCTACATCGGCACGAACGCCGCGGGCACGACGGCCCTCGGGAACACGGCCTCCGGCGTCAACGTCTCGTCCTCGGCGAACACCATCGGCGGTCTGACGGCCGCGGAGCGCAACGTCATTTCCGGCAACGCGAACTACGGAATCCTCGTGTTCTCCATGACGATCATGAGCAGCACGATCCGCGGGAACTACATCGGCACGAATGCCGCCGGAACGGCCGCGATCCCCAACGCGCAGGGGGGCGTGCGCGTGAGCAACGCGTCCAGCGTCACGATCGGCGGCACCACCGCCGCGGCGCGCAACGTCATCTCCGGCAACTCCGGAACCGGCGTCACCGTCGACGGCACGGGCGGCGGCAACAGTGTGATCGGGAACTACATCGGCACCGACGTGACCGGCACGCTCGCGGTCCCCAACAACGGAGGCGTCAGCGTCTCCGCGCCCAACACGCTCATCGGTACCACGGCCGCGGGCGCGGGCAATCTGATCTCGGGCAACGCGTTCAACGGTATCGTCCTCAGCGCGGGTGGCAACGGCTGCTCCATCAAGGGCAACCTCGTGGGGACGAACGCGGCGGGCACCGCGGCGCTGCCGAACCAGCAGAGCGGCATCCGCGCGATCGCGGTCACGAACGCGACCATCGGGGACGTCACGGCCGCCGGACGCAATGTGGTCTCCGGCAACGCGAGCGGCGGGATCTCCGTCGAGGACGCGGCCTCGACGGGCGCGACCGTGCTGGGTAACTACGTGGGTCTCAACGCCGCCGGTACGGCGGCCCTCCCGAACGGAGGCTCGGGCATCACCGCGGGGGGCACGAACGGAGCCGTCATCGGCGGCAACGTCGCGGGCGCCGCCAACGTCGTCTCCGGCAACGCGTTCCAGGGAATCGTCATCACGGGCGGTGCCACCGGCACGATCGTCCAGGGCAACTTCATCGGGACGAACCCCGCGGGCACCGTCGCCATTCCGAATGCGAGCGGCGGCATTCGCGACGTCACCGGGGTAGGTACCGCGGTCATCAACAACCTGATCTCGGGCAACTCGTTCAACGGCATCGCCGGCGACGCCACGGCGAGCGGGATGCTCGTGCGCGGGAACCTCATCGGAACGAACACGGCCGGTACGGCCGCGCTCCCCAACGGTGGAGGCGTCAACGTCGGCGCGCCGGGCAGCGTCATCGGCGGCACCGTCGCGGGCACCCGCAACATCATCTCGGGCAACGCAGGCACAGGCGTCGTCCTCAGCGGCGACAACATCTCGGTGCAGGGCAACCACATCGGCACGAACCTCGCGGGCACCGCCAAGATCGCCAACGCCCAGGGCATCCGCATCCTCTCGGGGACGGGCGCTCTCATCGGCGGGACGGTCGCCGGGGGCGGCAACGTCATCTCGGGCAACACGAACGACGGAATCGCGATCGCTGGAGGCCTCTCCGGCCACACGATCCAGGGGAACTTCATCGGCCCCGACGTGACCGGCGCCCTGGCCCTCGGCAACGCCGGCGGCATCGCCATCAGCGGCGCCAACAACGTGGTCGGAGGCTCCGTCGCCGCCGCCCGGAACGTCATCTCGGGGAACACGGGGAACAACGTCTCGCTGTTCGGCGCCGGGGCGACGGGGAACGTGCTCCAGGGGAACTACATCGGCCTCAACGCGGCGGGGACGGCCGCCGTCGTCACGAACTCCAACATCGGGGTCCGCATCATCACCGCCAACGCGAACACCGTCGGCGGCACGACGGCGGGCGCGCGCAACGTCATCTCGGGCAACTATCGCGGGCTCACGCTGGAGTTCGGCGCGACGGGCAACGTCGTGCAGGGGAACTACATCGGCACGAACGCCGCGGGCACGGCCGCCGTTCCGAACGCCGAAGAAGGCATCGCGGTCGGCGGTCCGGACAACACCATCGGCGGCACGGCGGCGGGCGCGGGGAACGTCATCTCCGGCCACACGACGGGCTACGGCGTCTGGATCCAGAGCGTCGAGGCCAGCGGCACCAAGGTGTGGGGCAACCTCATCGGCACGCGCCCCGACGGCACCACGCCGCTTCCGAACATCATCGGTGTGCTGGTCTCGGCGGGCTTCGGCAACGAGATCGGCGGGACCACCGCCGGCAAGCCCAACGTCATCGCGGGGAACTCCTTCGAGGGAGTGAGGGTGCAGACGGGCAACGGCAACACGATCCTCGGCAACTCGCTCTTCTCGAACACCGTGATGGGGCTCGACCTCGAGCTGGGCGGCGTCGCCACGAACGATCCGCTCGACCCGGACACGGGCGCCAACCTGCAGCAGAACTACCCGCTGCTCTCTTCCGTGATCGCGGCCGGCGGCAACACGACGATTCTGGGGACCCTCAAGAGCAACCCCAATGCGTCGTTCCGCGTGGAGTTCTTCGGCAACACCGCGTGCCACCCCTCGGGCATGGGTGAAGGCCGCACGTTCCTCGGCTTCGCCAC
>CAZXSG010000203.1:0-6897 GCA_964643185.1 uncultured Holophagales bacterium | reverse complement strand
GGGGGCTGGCACGTGGGGGCCCGCGGCGGCCGTTGCGGTCATGGCGCGCGACGGAGGCCGCTGGGGCCGGCCGGGATGGACGCCGTCCCTCACGACGCTCCGGTCCTCGAGGTACTGCCGACGGCCCCGGAGGTCGCGGCCCGGCTGGCCGGGCTGTTCGTCGCCGCGGCCGCCGAGGCCGTCGCCCGGCACGGCCGGTTCCTGGTGGCGCTCGCGGGGGGCACGACGCCCCTCGCGGCGTACCGCCTGCTCGCGAAGGCCGACGTTCCCTGGCCGAAGACGCACGTCTTCTTCGGCGACGAGCGCTGCGTGCCCGAGAGCCACCCGGACCGCAACGACGGCGCGGCCCGGGAGGCCCTGCTCGCGCACGTTCCCATTCCGGCGGAGAACGTCCACGCGATCGACGCGATGGCCGAGGACGGCGCGGCGAAGGCGGAACAGGACGTCCGGACGATCCTCGGCGAGTCCCTGCGGTTCGATCTCGTGCTCCTCGGCATGGGGCCCGACGGACACACCGCGTCGCTGTTCCCGAGGCACCCCGCCCTCCACGAGAAGAAGCATCTCGTCGTGCGCCTGGAGGACTCGCCCAAGCCGCCCCCCGCGCGCGTCACGTTCACGCTGCTCCTCCTCCGGGCGTCCCGGCACACCGTGCTCGTCGTCACGGGAGCCGAGAAGCGGGCCGCGTTCCGGCGCGTCCTTGCGCACGACGTGGACACGCCGGCCGCGCTCGCGAGACCCCGCGACGGCGTCTTCACGATCCTCGCCGACGAAGCCGCGGGCGGGAGCGCCACGGCGTCGTGATCCTCGCGGGAGACGCCGGCGGGACGAACCTGCGGCTCGCGCTCCTTTCGCGCGAAGGCGACACCTTCACGGCGATCGACGAGAAGCGCGTGCCGAGCCGTTCCGTGAGCGGCATCGTCGAGGCCGCGAGGTCCTTCCTGAATGGCCGCCAGGTCGAGACGGCGGGCTTCGGTATCGCCGGGCCCGTGATCCAGGGACGCTCGCAGGCCACGAACCTCCCCTGGATCGTGGACGCCGCCGAGCTGTCCCGCGAGCTCTCGATTCCGCACGTGGTGCTCGTGAACGACCTCGCCGCGAACGGCTGGGGCATTTCGGTTCTGCCGAAGAGCGCGTTCCACGTGATCAACGCGGGTGTCGAGGATCCGGAGGGCAACGGCGCGCTGATCTCGGCGGGCACCGGTCTCGGCGAGGCCGTGCTCGTGCGCGAAGGGGCGGGATTCCGTCCGCTGCCGTCGGAAGGGGGCCATACGTCCTTCGCGCCTCGCAACGATCACGAGATCGACCTCCTCCGGGCGCTCCTGGCGCGGCACGGACACGTGTCCTACGAACGCATCCTCTCCGGGCCGGGCCTCGGCACGCTCTACCGCTTCGAAAGGGAACGTTCGGGAAAGCCGGAGCCCGCGTGGCTCACCGAGGAGATCCGGGCGGCTGGCGACCCGGCCCCCATCGTCTCGAAGGCGGCGCTCGAGGAGCGCGACGACGTCTGCCAGAGGACGCTCCACCGCTTCGTGCGCATCTATGCGGCCGAGGCGGGAAACCTCGCGCTCAAGGCGCTCGCGACGGGCGGGCTCTTCGTGGGCGGCGGCATCGCGCCGAAGATCCTCCCGATCCTCACGGAGTCGTTCTTCACGGCGTTCTGCGACAAGGGCCGTTTCGCGCAGCTCCTCTCGCGCATCCCCGTGAAGGTCGTGAAGGATGAGCGTTGCGCGCTCCTCGGCGCGGCCGTGGCTTCAATGATCCCGGGGGTTTCTCGATCCCCCCGGACCCCCCAAGAGGGGTGAGAATCCCGAAATCCCCCGGCAGAGGAGCGACGATGTCCACGAAGACGATCGGTACCCGCCTGCACCGGTTCATCGCGGAGAACGAAGCCCAGTATCCGGGCGCGACCGGGGAGCTGTCGGCGCTCCTCGCGCAGATCGGCCTCGCGGGCAAGCGCATCTCGCGGGCCCTTTCGCAGGCGGGTCTCATGGACATCCTCGGCGCTTCGGGCGAGACGAACGTCCAGGGCGAGACGCAGCAGAAGCTCGACGCCATCGCGAACGACATCTTCCTCGACGCGTTCGCGTACGGGCAGCTCGTGCCGGCCGTCGTCACCGAGGAGATGGAGCTCGCCGCGTACCTTCCCGAGAACGAGGTGAACGGCAAGTACGTCGTGTTCGTGGACCCGCTCGACGGGTCCTCGAACCTCGACGTGAACGGCGGCGTGGGATCGATCTTCTCGGTGCGGCGCATCGAAGGAGGCGGCGCGTTCACCTCGGAAGACGACCTCATCGCCCGGGTCTCGCGGCAGCAGGTCGCCGCCGGCTACTTCGTGTTCGGCCCGTCCACGATGCTCGTGTACACGTGCGGCACGGCGAGCGGCGTCCAGGGTTTCACGCTGGACCCGGGAATCGGCGAGTTCCTGCTCTCGCACCCCGACATCCGCATCCCCGCGCAGGGCATCTATTACGCGGCCAACGAAGGCAACGTGAACGAGTGGGAGGCCGGCCCGCGGGAGTTCGTGAAGTGGCTGCAGACCAAAGACGCTCCGTCGGGACGACCCTACGGAACGCGCTATTCGGGGGCGCTGGTGTCCGACGTCCACCGCATCCTCCTGAAGGGCGGCGTCTACTTCTACCCCGCCACGCACAAGTCCCCCGAGGGCAAGCTGCGGCTCCTGTACGAGGCCGCGCCGCTCGCCATGGTGCTCGAGGAAGCGGGCGGAGCCGCGTCGAGCGGCACGCAGAGGATCCTCGACGTGCCGATCCTGCGCAGCCATCAGCGCACCCCGCTCTACATCGGCGGCACTGCCGAGATCGAGGCGATCGAGAGCTTCGTGCGCGCCCACGAGGCCAGATCTGCCTGATCCGTTATTCTCCACGGGTTACGCGCCCGGCGCGGACGCTCCCGGAGAAATGACGAAATGAATAATTTGCTGTGTGCCGGCCTTTCCTCGTTGCTCTTCCTCCACCCTCTTCTCGTCGCTCAGGACGTGAGGGTCGGAAAGGCGACGAAGCCGGAGAAGCCCGAGGCCTCGAGCGTGAGCGCGGCGAAGAAGGAGAAGAAGATGGAGAAGACCGAAAGCGGCCTCCAGTACGAGGATCTCGTGGTGGGCACCGGGGAGTCGCCGCAGAAAGGCAACACCTGTGTCATGCACTACACCGGGTGGCTTTTCGAGAACGGCGAGAAGGGCGAGAAGTTCGACAGCTCGCTGACCCGGGGAAAGCCGTTCGAGTTCGAGCTCGGTGTCGGCCGCGTCATCGCGGGCTGGGATGAGGGCGTGGGCTCGATGAAGGCCGGGGGCAAGCGCAACCTCGTCATTCCGCCGAGCCTCGGCTACGGAACGCGCGGCGCGGGCAACGTCATTCCCCCGAACGCGACGCTGTTCTTCGAAGTCGAGCTTCTCAGCTTCCGCTGAGCACCAGCTTCAGGAAGGCGAGCGGTTCCTTGAGCGATACGGCCTCCATTCTGACCCCCGAGCTCCTGAACAAGGCGCTCGGGCGCGTGCTCTCGGGCGCGCCGGACGTCTACGCCCGGTTCGACCGCAGGTACCGGCGTCTCTTCCTGAGCGCCTCGGTCACGGCCCTCACCGGGTCCTCGCTCGACGTCGTGCTGGGCAAGACCCACCGCGAGCTGGGGTACCCGGAAGACATCGCCCAGCGCTGGGAGGATGCCCTCGAGGCGGTCTTCACCACGGGCAAGACGTCGAAGATCGATTCGGAATCCGACACCCTCCTCGGGCACCGCACGTTCGAGTTTTCGCTTTCGCCGGAGACGGGCCCGAACGGCACCGTCGAGTCGGTTCTGGCCGTGGGACGCGACGTCACGGAGGAACGGGCCATCCGCCGCATCGCCGACGGTCTGTCCCGCGCCGTGGGGGAGGCCTTCTTTCCCGGTCTCGCGACCGCGCTTCGGGAGGTTGCGGTCGCGAGTGCCTGTGCCTTGTACCGATTCCCTGTCGAGGAACCGGACTCTCCGGGTCTCGCGCCGTCCGTCCTCGCGCTCGCCATCGAGGAAGGCGCCATCGCGGAAGGGGAAGCGTTCGGGATCGAAGTGGCCCGCCGCACCCTCGAGGCCGATGGGCTCCAGATCGGTGAGAGCCTCGCGACCCTTTTCCCCGGCGAGCAGGCGTTCTCGAGGCTGCGTCTCGAATCCTACGTCGGGGTCCGGCTCGTGTCGTCGTCGGGACGGGTTCTGGGCGCGCTCGGCGCGTTCCACGATCGTCCCCACTCGCGTGGCGAGGGCGAGATGCTGCGCTCCCTGCTCCGCATTTTCGGCGCCCGCGCGGCTGCCGAGATCGAGCGGCTGGAATCGGAGGAGGCACGCCGCAGGCTCGAGGCCCGCCTCTTCGAGTCACAGCGGCTCGAGAGCCTGGCGACGCTCGCCGGAGGCATCGCGCACGACTTCAACAACATCCTCACCGCGATCCACACGAACCTCTCGATGGTTCGGCAGAAGACGCTTCCCGGCGCCCCGTCCGAGATCTACCTCGAAGAGATCAGGATGGCGTCGCAACGGGCCGACGAACTCTGCCGTCAGATGCTCGCCTACTCGGGGCGCGGGCGGTTCCACGTCGAGTCTCTCGACCTGGGCCGGTTCCTCGCGGATTCGGGCGGGCTGTCGAGTCTGTCGATTCCTTCTCAGGCCCATCTGATCCGAGACGTCGCCGACGGGATTCCCGAGGTTCTCGCCGATGCGGCCCAGACGCGGCTCCTCCTCACGAGCCTTCTCGAGAACGCGTTCGAAGCCCTGCCCGGCGGCAAGGGAACGGTGACCGTCTCGCTGCGCCGGAGTGAGAGCGCGCCGCCGCTGGCCGATCCCATCGCGGTGGTGACGCCTCCGATGGGTGACACCGTCAGCATGGACGTCGCCGATCCCGGTCACGGAATGAACCCTGCGGTTCTTTCCCGCGCGTTCGACCCCTTCTACAGCACGAAGTCCGCAGGTCGCGGCCTCGGCCTCGCTGCCGTGCTGGGGATCGTGCGGGGGCACCGGGCGGGGCTCCTCGTCTCGACCGGACCGCTCGGGTCGGTCTTTCGCGTGCTCTTCCCGGTGGCGCCCGCGGGAGCCCAACGGCGGCCCGAGGGCTCGACGGGGACGATCCGCCGCCTGAAGCTCGGCGGCACCGTCCTCGTGGTGGACGACGAGGATCTCGTGCGGCGCGGCCTCATCGCGATTCTGGGGGCTTCGGGCTACGAGGTTCTCGAGGCGCGCGGAGGGAAAGAGGCTCTCGAGGTTCTCGAGCGGCACGGGGGAAGCATCGACGCGGTGCTCGTCGACCTGACGATGCCGGGCATGACCGGGGACCGCGTTTGCGTCGAGATCCTGGAACGAAGGCCGGGAACGCGCGTGGTGCTCATGAGCGGCTACGACGCCATCGAGCTCGACGAAAGGCGACGGGCCTGCGGCGCCGTGGACTTCCTGCAGAAGCCCTTCGGCGCGGCCATGCTCCTGTCGACTCTGCAGAAGATCATCTAGCCGCGTCGCCGGAGGACGTTGCCGGAGCGGTCCAGAGGACGACCAGGGCGCCCTCGCCGCCCCTCGTCGCGACCCGGTTCGCGTCGGGGGATGCCGAGAGGATCGACAGGGCCGCCCCGAAGCCGGCGCGGCGCGACGGTCCCTCGCGCGGAACGACGAGCCCGCTCAGGATGCCGGCCGTGCGCAACAGAAACTCCCCTCCGGGAAGCGCCCCGGGCCGCGCCACGGCAAACCGGTCCGTGGACAGTGGAATCGCGGGGCCGGGTCCAGGGAGAGGGATCCAAAGAAGAACCGCGGCCGCCGTCACGCCGTGCGGCACGTCCCCGCGCGCGGTCTCGAGCACCACGAGACCGCGGCCATCGCTCGAGAACGTGGGAAAGTGGAGTTCCCGGGAGGGGGCCTCATGGAGCTTCCTGGGGCTTTCGCCGCTCGCCGTCGCGAGGATCACCTCTGTGTTTTCCGCGCTGCGCACGACGTAGGCGAGCGCTGTTCCGTCGGCCGAGAGAGCGGGTTCCTCGCCAGCCCCGAGGAGCGGTCTCTGTCCCTCGCCGAGGGAGCCGAGCGAGACTTCCCAGAGGCCAGCGCGGTGCCCTTCGCGGCCGCCCGAGAACACGAGGCGGGTCCCATCGGCAGAAAGCGCGGGGGCCCGCCCGCCCGACTCGGGCGAGGAGATCCTTTGGGATCCCCCGTCCCCCGAGGCGCGCATGAGAAAGAGGTCACAGGAGTCGCCGTTCTCGATCGTCGCGACGAGATCGCCGTTCGGGAGGGGGAGGACGTCGAGGAGTGTCCCTTCGACCGACACGAGCTCCGCCGGGGCCTGAGCCGCGTGCCAGCGTGACGGGGATTCCCAGCCGCCGGAGCTCGCGGACTCGTGGGGAGGAGCGGGCCGGCTCCGGGCCCTCGCGGTGGCGACCGCCAGTCCCCCGGCGAAGGCCACCATCACCGCGACCGCGGTCACGAGGAACACGAGCGGCGGCGTCTCGCGCCGCGCGGAGACACCGGGCGTGAGAGAGATGGGGTCCTGCGGCCGCTCGCCGCTGCCGCTGCCTCTGCGGCGGATCTCCTCGGCGAGCCTCTCGAAATCGCTGAGCACCTCGGTGGCGCTCCGATAGCGCTGCGCGGTGGTCTTGGCGAGCAGACGGTCCACGATGGCGGCGAGACGCGGAGGCGCTCCCGGCGCGATGTCCAGAACGGGCGTCGGGCTCTCGCGGAGGATCGCCTTGAACACCTCGTCCACGTCATCTCGCGCGAACGGGGCCTGGCCCGTGATCATCTCGTAGAGCAGGATGCCGAAGACGAACAGATCCGACGGCGCTCCAAGGGTCTCGCCCTTCGCCTGCTCCGGGCTCATGTAGCCGAGCGTGCCGACGATGAAGCCCGTGCGCGTGAGCGGATCGATGCCCACGCTGACGTTCACGG
>CAZXSG010000202.1:0-6903 GCA_964643185.1 uncultured Holophagales bacterium | reverse complement strand
GTGACGCCGCTGGTGACGGGGACCTTGACTGGAACCGTCAGGCCGGTCGCGCGGGTCGCGGGGAGCGTGACGATCGGCACGAAGAGGACGAGCATGATGAGGTCGTTCACGGAGACCTGCACGAGGGTGTAAGCCGGGTCGCCGTCGGTCAGGTACGACCAGACGAAGACCATCGCCGTGCAGGGCGCGGCCGCCAGGATGATCGCGCCCGCGATGTACTGGTCGGCGAGAGCGGCCGGGATGAAGGCGGCGAAGACGTGCCTGTAGAAGAGCCAGGCGAGGAAGGCCATCGAGAACGGCTTCACGAGCCAGTTCACGAAGAGCGTCACGAGGAGACCCTTCGGCTTCCTGCGCACGCCGAGGATGCTCGTGAAGTCGATCCGGAGCATCATCGGGTAGACCATCAGCCAGATCAGGACGGCGATGGCGACGTTGATCTGGCTCCCCTCGCCGAACTCGAGCCCGCGGATCGCGCCGGTGAACCCGGGGAAGAGCTTGCCGAGCGTCACGCCGGCCACCATGCACAGAGCGACCCAGAGCGTGAGGTAGCGCTCGAAGACGTCGAGTCGCTTGGCGGGGGCGCTCATCGGAGTGCGCCGGAACGGGAACCGGCTGCGATCGCCGGCAGCCGGATGCCCAGCTTCGAGAGGTCCAGCTCGACCCGGCAGAGCTCCTCGAGCGGCACCTTGCGCAGCTCGCGCAGGAGCGCGCGATCCAAGGCGACGGCCGGGTCGCGGTCGAGCCGCTCCCACGCGACGTTCGCCGCCGCGGCGTCTTCCTCCGTGAGCCGGTACTCGACCCACTTCCCCTCTTTGCGCTCGTTCACGAGGCCGGCGCGGCGCAGCTCCGAGAGGTGAGCCGAGACGGTCGACGGGGCGAGCTTCAGAACGGCGGTCATCTGGCAGACACAGAGCGGCCCGCCGCGGAGCATCGCGAGGATCCGCAGCCGCCCGGGGTGAGCGAGGGCCTTGTGGGTTCTCACGAGGTCGGCAATTGCTTGTTTCGCCATTTCGGCTCCTGACGAAATATAGGAGGGGAAGCCCGGCGGGTCAAGGTTTCGCGGCTCCGCCGGTCTGGTGCAGGTGCATCACGCCGGAAGATCCTCGGGTCGACTGACCGGCGTCATACCGTTCCTCGCGCATCGGCCTAGCCTTCCCTTTGGGACTCGGGAGGGACCGGATGAGCGAGCTGATCAACAACCGGGAACGGCGCATCGAGACGCTGAAGGGAATCATTCGCCGCCTTCACGGCGGGGCGCCGGCTTCGGAGGTCCGCGAGGAGCTCCGACGGATCGTCCACGAAACCGACGCCAACGAGATCGCCGCCATGGAGCAGACCCTCCTGGCCGAGGGCATGCCCGCAGAAGAGATCCGGTCGATGTGCGATCTCCACGCCGAGGTCGTCCAGGGCCTCCTGCCCTCGAGGCCCGCGGGACTCGACGTTCCGCCCGGCCACCCGATCGACACGTTCCGGCGCGAGAACGAGGCGCTCCTCGAGGCGGCGGCGAAGGTGCGAGCGACGTTTCCGGACGTGCTCGCCGGAACGCCCGGCGCGCTCGATCGCTGCAGGGCCCACGTGAACGAGCTCTTCGACGTGGAGAAGCACTACCGGAGGAAAGAGGAGATCCTCTTTCCGTTCCTCGAGAAGCACGGTCTCTTCGGCCCCTCCAAGGTGATGTGGTCCAAGGACGACGAGATCCGCGCGCTGCTGAAGGCGTTCTCCGAAGCGCTCGCCGCGCCGTCCGCGGGCCCCGAGGCGTGGCGGCTCGTCCTCGAGGCCGGAGAGCCGGCGGTCCGCGCCGTCGAGGCGATGGTGCGGAAGGAGGAGACCATCCTCCTCCCGCTTTCGGCGAGCACCCTGACCAACGAGGAGTGGGGCCTCGTTCACGCCGAGTCTCCGCGCATCGGCTGGTGCCTCGTGCCCCCGCGCGAGGGCTGGAATCCTCCCCTGCCCTCGCTGCCCGTCGACTCCCTGAAGCTGCCCGCGGGCAAGGTCGTTCAGCTCGCCTCCGGCCATCTCACGCTCGAGCAGCTCACGGGGCTCTTCGAGATGCTGCCGGTGGACCTCACGTTCGTGGATGCCGACGACCGCGTCGCCTTCTTCAGCGAGGGACCGGACCGTGTCTTCGCGCGGACCCGCGCGATCCTGGGCCGCCTCGTGCAGCACTGCCATCCACCCAAGAGCGTGGACATCGTCGAGAGGATCCTCGACGACTTCAAGTCGGGCCGGCAAAGCGTGGCCGAGTTCTGGCTCGAGCTCCACGGAAAGTTCGTCCACGTGCGGTATTTCGCGGTCCGGGAGGGAAACGGAACGTACCTCGGCTGCCTGGAGGTGACCCAGGACTGCACGCAGATCCGCGCGCTCCGCGGAGAGCGCCGGCTGCTCTCCTACGAGCCGGCGGGAGCGGCCGCGTGAGCGCCCGCTACGGACCGAGAAGCCTGCCGACGAGGCCCGGCAGGTCGGCGAGGACGCGATCGACCGGGACGAGGTCGGGCGTGAGCCTCCCCAGCTTCTCCTGCCAGTTCACACGGGCCTCGTGGATCAGACGGTCGGTGAAGAAGTCGCCGACGCCGCTGTACGAGACGCCGCGAGCTGCGAACTTCTGCGGGAGGATGCGGCGCACCGTCGCGACGTCGATGCTGGCTTCGAACGTCGAGAGGATCTTCCAGAGGTCGTAGTAGTCCCTCACGCGCGGGCGGTGCCAGCCTCGCGAGACGAGCATCGCGTCCGTCTGACGGAGGGCCCGGAGCTTCTCGGCCAGAATCTCTTCGAGTACATAGCAGAGCACCTCGCCGCTCACGCCATCTTCGTAGCCGTGCATCACGGGTCGGCCAATCGGCGCGACGACCACGCATTCGCTGCCGGTGACCTCCACCTTGATCCGGCACATCGAGTTCCGCTGCCAGGGGTACTGGACATCGATGGCGAACGCCTCCTGGCCGCCGGGATGTGGCCCACCGAAACCGAGCCGCGACAGAGAGCCGGTCACCGGTGAGAGCGCGCTCATGCGCGTCGCGGCCGCACTGACGACCCGCCTGAGCGCCGTCTCGAGCGCATCCCCCGCCGGGGCGTCCCCCGCAGGAACATTCACGGCCGTGAAGTCGAGGTCTTCGGAGAAACGGTAGGCGTCACCGAAGTACACCTTCTTCAGGGCCGTACCGCCCTTGAAGATCAGCGTCGAGGCGAGGTTGGGCTCCGCTGCGAGCGCCTCGAGGAGGTAGCCCTGCGCGAAGTCTCGCTCGACCACTCCGAGGATCACGCCCGACCGGCGGGCGACGCGCGCCAACAGCTTCTGGAGCGGGTTCATGCGGGCGTCAGGTTGTCTACGAGCGACCAGGACGCGACGCGCTGCCCCGCCTTCGGGCGCGTCGGGTCCAGGACACGAAAACCCTGGACGGGTACGGCGCGGAGCGGCCCGAGTATCGCGGGAGCGACGCCTGCACGTTCGAGGCTGTAGCCGAGGCGTTTCGCAACCGAGCCGGCGCCGATCGCCGTTCCGTAGCGCACGAGCTTCGGGAGATCGAGGGACGCGAGGTGCTCCTCGAGGACGCCCAACGCCTCGCCGAGCCCGCCGAAGTGGCGCGGCGAGACGAAGAGCTCGAGCACGGTCCGCTCCCGATCGGTGATGGTCGTCTTGAAGCGCGCATCGAGCCAGATCTCCTCGAGGCCGAAGAAGCGTGTCGGGTTCACGGTGACGTATTCCACCGTCGTCGAACCAACGGTCCAGGTGTGGCGTGCGCCCGCGTGGCCACCGCCACGCATCGTCGGCAAGACGACCCGGCGGGGCGTCATCGCCGTCACGGTGCGGGGAATCTGGTCTGTCAGGTGGTGGTGGTTCAGGGCGGACCAGTGGCTGATGGCTGACGGTGTGATCAGCGCCGTCGCGATCGCGAAGGCGGGCAGCTCGATGCCGCCGGGTACGCTCCCCGTCGTCGCGTAGAGACCCCGCCGAAGGCGCATGATCCAGCCCGCCTTGGTGAGCGCCGTGAGCGTCACGAGCACCGATCCAGGGCTCATTCCGAGGCGATGGCCTTCGACGAGCGCCTCGGTGGTGGTGAAGAGAAAGCGCCCACGCGCAACCAGCGCCTCCACGAGCTGGACACCCTTGGCCCGACCGTACAACTCACCCCCACTCACGATAGCCCTAGGATACTTCTAGCTGCGTTTCTTATGTTTGAGTTAAGTTACGAAGCTAGAAATATCGGGCTCAGGAGTCCGGAAGATGAGCTCCAGTTCAGTGAGTCGGGAGTCCGACACCCTTTGCGTTCACGCTGCGCTCGACGGGCTCGTGGGTCGCGACGGACGTTCCGGAAAACGTGATCGAGAGAACTTTCGGGAAGAGGGTCCGCGCCTTCATCGCGATGAAGATGCGCTCGACGGCCATCTCTTCCCCGTTTACACGGGCGTACGCCCGGGCGTGCTGGCCGTCGTCCCCGCTGACGGCCTCCACGCGGAAGACCCCCGAAGGCACCGCTGTGATCTCGAACCGGGCCTCCCGCGGGTCGACGGTCAGCAGCGAGATCCCGTAGGCCCTTTTTCTCTCCATGTTCGTCAGGTGCTCGCGCCCACCACCGCGCGCGTGCATGACCCACGAGACGCCCAGCGGGGCCTCGAGGTCGAAGCCACTCCCCGTCAGGTGGCCTTCGTAGACGAGCTCGTTGGCGTTCGTGCTTCGCCGGACGCTGAAGAGCGGCTGGGTGCACGGCGCCTGGCAACCTGCGGGACTCACGGCCGCCGTCGGCGCCGGCTTCCCCGGCGTCACCCCTTCGGGCGTGCCCGTGAGCAGGAGGGCAAGCGCGGCGAGTCCTTGGGGTATCCGGAGCGCGATGGTCATCGGCTCATTCTCTACAAACGGCGTGCCAACGATCCCTTTTTGCGAAACCGCCCCGGTGAGGGACACTTCGGGCTTCGAGGAAAATTGAAGCCATGAAGAAGGTCGTCACGGTGACCCTCGGGTCTTCCGACCAGGATTTCGAGTTCCAGACCCGCTTTCTCGGCCAGGACTTCTCGGTGCGGCGTGTGGGCGCCGACGCGGACACCGGGAAGGCGTGGGACCTTTTGCGCCGCGAGCAGGCCAAGGCCGACGCCCTCGCGCTCGGCGAGATCAGCGACCACTACAACGTGGGGACGCGCACGATCTCCCACCGGGAGACCTCGCGCCTCATGCGGGTGGTGACGCGCGTTCCCGTGACGACCGGCGCGACGCTGCGCCGCCTGCTCCAGGTGCGGGCCCTGCGCCACGTGCAGAAAGAGCTCGGCAACTATTTCAACAACAACCTCGTGCTCTTCCTCTCGGGCCTGCGCAACTACGACATGGCCGTCGCCATGTCGGCGTACACGCGGAACCTCAGCTTCGCGGATCCCGTGTTCCAGGCCGGCTCGCCGCTCCTTCTCACCTCGCTCGACCAGCTCGAGCTCTACTCGAAGGGCAAGGACCTCCTCATCGGCGGCCGGCGAGCGGACTTCCTCGCTTCGGCCCTGACGGGTCTCAAGGCCAAGCGGGTGGGAATGGCCGCGGCCGACGCGCACGTCATCGTGGGCACGTTCACGGAGATCCAGGCCGTGGCCGACGGCAAGAACCTCGCGGGAAAAACGCTCATCACCTCGGCGGTGGGCAGCGAGCGCCTCGAGTTCTTCAAGGCGCAGAAGGTGAACCTCGTCGTCGACGTCTCGCCCAAGCTCTTCGAGCACGTCGTGGGCATCGGCACGCTCGAGGCGATGATCCTGGCCGCGCTCGGCAAGCCCGCGAGCGAGGTGACCGACGAGGACTTCGAGGAGATCATCCAGGAGCTCGACATCCAGCCGCGGCTCCTGCACCCCACGGGCAAGTTCCGGAACATCCGCCGCTTCGCGTTCGTGATCCACCCGCTGAGCCAGGAGTACATCCGCAAAGGGCTGCCGATTCCGAAGGCGACGCCCAAGGCGCTCATGGACACGTTCGAGTCGCTCGCGGCCCACCTGCCCCCGATGGTGTACTGCAAGATGGAGAACATCGTCTCGCCCGCCGGCTCCGAGGCCGAGGGCTGGCTGATCTTCGTGGGCGGCACGCCCAAGGAGATGCTCTCGCGGAGCCCCGAGTTCACGTATCGCCGCCTTCTCGCCGCGGGAGAGATGGCCGAGAAGATGGGCGCGCAGATCATGGGCCTCGGCGCGTTCACGAAGGTCGTGGGCGACGCGGGCGTCACCGTCGCGCGCCGCTCGCGCATCCCCATCACCACCGGCAACAGCTACTCGGCGTCCGGCGCGCTCTGGGCCGCCGCCGACGCGATGCGGCGCATGGGCCTCGTGAAGTCCGACCCGAAGACGGGCAAGGTGGCCGCGAAGACCATGGTGATCGGCGCGACGGGCGCGATCGGGTCGGTGAGCGCTCGTCTTCTCGCGATGGCGTTCGACGAGGTCTATCTCGCGGGCCGCAGCCTCGACAAGCTCGAGCCGCTTCGCAAATCGATTCTCGCGGACACGCCGGACGCGAAGGTCTTCTGCTCGGACAGCTACGACGACCTGCTGGGCGAGATGGACATGATCGTGACGTCCACGTCGGGAGCGGGCAAGAAGGTCCTCGACATCATGAAGGTCAAGCCGGGCTGTGTGATCACCGACGTGGCCCGTCCGCTGGACCTTCCGAAGTCCGAGGTGCTCAAGCGGCCCGACGTGCTCGTGATCGAGTCGGGCGAGATCGAGCTGCCCACTCCGGTGAAGGGGCTCAAGAGCATCGGGCTGCCGCCGAACGTCATCTACGCGTGCCTCGCCGAGACGATCGTGCTCGGGCTCGAGGGCCGGTTCGAGGTCTTCACCATCGGCCGCGATACCGAGTGGGAGAAGGTGAAGGAGATCTACAAGCTGGGCCTCAAGCACGGCATGAAGCTCTCCGCCATCTCCGGCGTGAACGGCGTGTACAGCGAC
>CAZXSG010000201.1:0-6907 GCA_964643185.1 uncultured Holophagales bacterium | reverse complement strand
GGCGCGGTCGTCGATCTCGAACGCGCGTTCCAGTGCGGCCGGGAGATCGTCGTAGCTCTTCACCTTCGTGACGCCCACCGAGGAGCCCGCGCAGGACGGCTTCACGAAGAGCGGTAGCGGCATCGTGTCGAGCCGCTCCGAAAGGAGATGCCGGCGACCGTGGCGATACCAGTCCTCCCGCGGCACCGACATGTAGTGAACCTGGGGAAACCCAGCGGCGCCGAAGAGCGCCTTCATGTGGACCTTGTCCATGCCGAGGGCCGAGGCCGCCACTCCGAAACCCACGTAGGGCATTCCGATCGCCTCGAGGAGCCCTTGGAGGACGCCGTCCTCCCCGTACGTTCCATGGAGGATGGGAAAGACGACGTCGGGCCGGGCCGAGTCCAGCGAGCCCAGGATCGAGCTGGCCACCTCGCGCGGGTGGGCCTTGCGGCTGCCCGGCCTCACGCCGTCGAGGAGGAGCTCCTGTTCGGGCCTCGCGAACTGGCTCTCCATCTCGAGGCGGGACGACTCGGGACCGTTCCAGAGGCCGTCCTTCCCGACGAACATCGGGATCGCCTCGTAGCGGTCCTTTGGCAGGTTCTCGAGCAGGCAGCGGGCCGAGAGGAACGAAACGCCGTGCTCCCGCGAGGGGCCGCCGAAGACGACCCCCACCCGCTGCCGGCCCGACATGGCGCTCAGAGGACGACCAGCGACACGGACTCGATGCCTTCGAGCTTGGAGACGGCATCGACGAGGTCGCGGGCAGCACCCGAAGGCGTATCGATTCTGATGACTGCGGCCGCCCTGCCCTGCCCGCTGCGGGCCAGAGCGAAGTCGGAAATGTTCACGCCGCGAGTGCCGAGGAGCGTGCCGATGCGGCCGACGACCCCGGGCACGTCCTTGTTCGTGATGACGAGGCAGGTGCCCTCGGGGTTGAACTCGAGAGGCAGACCGTCCACGGCGACCATGCGGCCCACGCGATCGCCGAAGAGCGTTCCGGCAGCGCTGCGAACGCCCGTCGCCGTCGTCACCGACACCTCGATGGTGTTCGCGAAGCCGCCTTCCCGAGCCACGATCGTCTCGGTGACCGAGAAGCCCTGCTGCTTGGCCAGGGTCGCGGCGTTCACGAGGTTGACGCTCTCGGCGCCGAGGCTGGACGAAAGGAGACCCTTGAGAGCGGAAACGAAGCAGGCCTTCTGCGCGCCCTCGGGCACGCCCGTGAGCGACACGGCCACCTGCGACGGCGATCCCTGAGCCACCTGGCCCGCGAACTCGCCCACGCGTTCGGCGAGACGCATCCACGGCAGCGCCGAGTGCGCGTCACCGCCGGGGGGGAACGGGAGGTTCACGGCCGGCACGAACGGCGAGCCCGAGAGCGCCTCCACGAGCATCTCGACCGTCTCCACGGCGACGCGGTCCTGCGCCTCCACGGTGGACGCGCCGAGGTGCGGCGTGCACGTGATCTTGGGGTGCTTCATGAGCGTGAAGTCCTTGGGGGGCTCCACGGTGAAGACGTCCAGCGCGGCGCCGCCGAGCTTGCCGGAGTCCAGCGCGGCGACGAGCGCGGCGTCGTCGATCAGGGTGCCGCGGGCGCAGTTCACGAGGAACGCGCCGTCCTTCATCTTGGCGATGCGCTCGGCGTTGATGAGTCCGGCCGTCTCGGGATTCGACGGCGTGTGCAGGGAGACGATGTCCGAGCGGGTCAGCACGTCGTCCAGCGAGACGAGCTCGGCTCCCACCTCGGCAGCTTTGGCCGCGGAGGCGTACGGGTCGTATGCGAGGAGCGTCACCTTCCAGGGCTTGAGCCGCGCGGCGACGCGGGCACCCACCTGCCCGAGGCCCACGAGACCCACCGTCTTGCCCATGAGCTCGATGCCCACGAACTTGGTGCGCTTCCACTCGCCCGCCTTCAGGGAGACCTGCGCCTCGCCGATCTTGCGGAGCATCGCGAGGAGGAGCGCCACGGAATGCTCCGCGGCCGAGACGACGTTGCCCGAGGGCGCGTTCACCACGAGCACGCCGCGCTCGGTGGCGGCCTTGAGGTCGACGTTGTCGAGTCCCACGCCCGCGCGGCCCACGACGCGCAGCTTCTTGCCGGCGGTGAGGAGCTCGCGGTCGACCTTGGTGGCCGAGCGCACGATGAGGGCGTCGTAGTTGCCGATCTCGGCGAGGAGGGTTTCACGCGAGAGGTCGGTTCTCACGTCGGCCGCGAGACCGGCCTTCGCGAGCACTTCGATGCCGGTGTCCGAAAGAGGCTCCGAGACGAGCACCTTGAACAGGGAGAAATTGGGGAAGCGCGCCGGAGCCGTTTCCCGGTCCGGAGGGCTGATCAGAGTCTCGCTCACGCGTTGCCTGCTTTCTTCTTGCGGAGCTCGGCGACGGCTTCGTCGTGCGCCGAGAGGAAGGCCTTGACCGAGGCGACGTCGACGTCGCCCATGTGCCCGATGCGCACGTTCGTGGCCTTGAGCTTGCCGTAGCCCGATCCGGTGACCCACTTCATCGCCTTGAGCTGCTTGTTGAGCTCCTCGGCGTTGATGTCGGCCGGGGGCACGATGGAGGAGACGGTCGGCGAGTGCGCGCCGTCGGCCGCCGAGAACGAGAAGCCGGCACCGGGCGCCCACTCCTCCACGGCAGCGAGCATCGCGTAGTGCCGCTTCGTGCGGTTCTCGACGCCCTCGGCCAGGATGTGGTCGAGCTGCACGTCGAGGGCGTAAAGGAGCGGCAGGCTGGGCGTCGTGGGGTTCTGCTTCTTCTTGCCGAACGCCTCGACGTCCACGAGGTCGAGGTAGAGCCCGCGGAACTTCTTCTTCTTCGCGGCCTCGAGGGCCTTCTCGGAGATCGAGTACATCGCGATGCCCGGGGGCAGCGCGAAGGCCTTCTGCGAACCGCAGACGGCGAGATCGATGCCCCAGGCATCCACCTCGACCTCGACGCCCGCGAGGGACGTGACGACGTCGACGAAGAGAAGGGCGTCACTCCCCTCCTTCACGGCCTTCGCGATCGACGGCATGTCGGAGATCGTGCCGGTCGAGGTCTCGTTGTGGACCACGGTGACGGCTGCGTACTTCTTCTCCGCGAGCCTCTTGGAGACGTCTTCGGCCAGAACGGGCTTTCCCCATTCCACCTTCATCACGTCGGTCTCGATGCCGAGCCGCTGGGACATCTCCGCCCACTTTTCAGAGAACGCGCCGTTCGTGATGGCGAGCACCGGACCGCCGTCGACGCAGGAGACGAGGCCCGCCTCCCAGACGCCCGTGGCCGAGGTCGCGAGCGTGTTCGCGGAGCCGGCCGTCTTGAAGACCCTGGGCAGCTTGTCGAGGATGCGGCCGTAGAGGTCCATGAACGCCTGCGAGCGGTGCGAGAGCATCGGGCCGCCCAGGGCCGCGAGGACCTGGGGGCGAACCCAGACGGGACCCGGATTGAAGAACCGGACCTGGCCGGCGTGTCCGGCTGTGGAATCGAACTCGGTCATTGTGTTTCCTTTCTCGGTGGCCCCGGTGGCGGGACCGATCCGAAAAGACGGCGGATTCTAGACGAGGAGGTAAGCAGCGCGCCGGAGGCGTTCCCCGGCCCGGAGGGCTGATCAAGTCCAGCGCGCCGGAGGCGTTTCCCGGCCCGGAGGGCTGATCACTTGAAGAAGGCGTCGAGATCCACGGTTGCGGACCTCGGCGGAAAGAGCTGCAGGAGCTCGATGAGGCTCGAGAAGACGTGGTCGGCACGGGCGTCGAGGAGCTCGTTCCGGGAGGACGAGCCCGTGGGGAGGACCGCCACGTCCACGCCCGCGGCCCTCGCGGCCCGCACGTCGACGGGCATGTCCCCCACCAGGATGGCGTCTTCCGGGTCGGCCTCGAGCGCCTCGAGCGTGTGGAAGAGCATGGCCGGGTCGGGCTTCGGGGCGAACCCCTCGTCCGGTCCGGTGACGATGACGAAGCGGTCGAGGATCCCGAGCGCCTCGAGGATCTCGACCGAGAAATACGAGGGTTTGTTCGAAACGACGCCCATGACGACGTCGCGGCGCTCGAGCTCTGCGGTCAGCTCGTCGGCGCCGGGCAGGAGTTCCGTCATGCGGGGGCCGGTGACGGCGTAGCGCTTCCGGAAGATGGCGACGCCCTCTTCCTGGCGTTCCTTCCCGACCGTCTTCTCCATGAGGCTTTCGAGGCCGTCGCCCACGATCCGGCGCACGCGGTGGAGCGCGACGGGCTCCAGCGCGAAGTGGCGGAGCGTGAGGTTCAGGGCGTCGTGGATCGCCGCGTACGAGTCGATGAGGGTGCCGTCGAGGTCGAAGAGCGCGGCGGCGTAGGGAGCGGGCATGCCACCCGGATCAGAGCCGAAAAAGGCTCCTTTGTCATTAGTACGATCAGATCAGGGTCTCAGGAGACCTCGAGGACGATCTTCCCCACGTTCTCGTTGGAAGCCATGCGCGCAAGGGCCTCCCCGGCCTTCTCGAGCGGGAACGTCCGGTCGATCACCGGGGCCAGGGTGCCGTCGACGAAACCGGGCAGCACCTCGCGACGGAACGTCCCGGTGAGATAGACCTTCTCCTCGAGCCTTCGGGACCGAAGCGTGGAACCGATGATCCGGAGGCGCTTCCGGAGGATCGTCCGGAGGTTCACGGACGCCGTTCCGCCGCCCATCGTCGCGATCAGGACGACCCGGCCCTCCTGGGCCATGGCCTCGAGAGTCTGGGGGAAGAGCGGCCCACCGATGGGATCCAGCGCGACCTCGATGCCTTCCTTGCCGATCGCGGCGTCGAGGTTCGCGAGGAGCGTCGCCGGATCGGGCTCGAAGCAGTGCCGGGCGCCCATCTCGAGGAGCCGCGCGCGCTTCTCGGCGGAGCGGGAGGTGGCGAGGACGCGTGCGCCGGTCCTGAGCGAAAGCTGAAGCGCCGCGGTGCCGACGCCAGACGCCGCGGCGTGGACGAGCACCGTTTCGCCGCGATGCAGGTGCGCCTCGTGGAACAGGTTGAGGAAGGCCGTGAACCAGGCCTCGGGAATCGCCGCCGCCTGGACGAACGACATCTTCTCGGGAATCGGGATCAGCATGCCGAGGGGCACCGATACGCGCTCGGCATAGCCGCCGCCCGGAAGCAGGAAGAAGACCCGCTCGCCCGAGCTCTCGACCTCGCCCGCGGCCTCGAGACCGAGGATCTCGCTGGCCCCCCGCGGCGGCGCGTAGTGCCCCGCGACCTGCAGGAGGTCGGCGCGGTTGAGGCCCGCCGCGCGCACACGCACCAGGACCTCGCCCGGCTGGGCCACGGGATCCGGGGCCTCACCGTAGACGACGGCTTCGGGTCCGCCGGGCGCGGGAACGAGGATCGCTTTCATCGTGTGAGTCCCAACGCTTTCTTCACGACGGCGACGAGACCGTCGAGATTCTCGAATCCGATTCGCGGAACATGTGCGGCATGCGGTGTCGCGGCGTCGGTGACGACCGCGAGGACTTCAGGATCTTCACCGAGCACCGTCGGCCGTCCGGTGGCCGCGCGGGAGACCTCGATCTTCGGGTACGGAGCCCGCTTGTAGCCCTCGACGAGCACGACGTCGCAGCCATCGAAGCCGCGGGAGAGCAGCTCCTCGAGACCGGGCTTCCGCGTGTACCTTTCGTGGAGCGCCGTACGACCCCCCGCCACGAGGAGCACGGGGTTGGCGCCCGCGGCCGCATGGCGTTGGGAGTCCTTGCCGGGGAGGTCGGTCTCGTACTCGTGATCGGTGTGCTTCACGGTGCCGACGCGATATCCCTCCGACGAGAGCCGCTCGATCACCTTCACGAGGAGCGTCGTCTTGCCGGACTCGTGAGCGCCCACGAAGAGCAGCACGCCCGGACGATTGCGGCTGGAGGGATACAGAAGGTGCGGCTCGCGGAGCGCGCGGAACGCCGCCTCGTCCTTCCCGAACGTCGCGAGCCAGGGTGCGAGGGGCTCCCCGGCGTCGACGAGGGCGCGGTACCGGGCCGTCCCCGTGAGGAGGTCGATCGCCGGGACGTCGTCGCGGTATTCGTAGCGCTCGGTGCGCCAGCGGAACGACGCCGGGTCGAGATCCCGCAGAGCCTTCAGGAGGTGCAGGTACGTCGCATAGGGCCGGAACGACGAGGCGTCGGTGACGTGGACCTCGACCCCACCGCACAGGACGCCGGCGTGCTTCTGGAACATGGGGCGGAAGCCGTGAGGACGGAACGCCACGCCGGGCAGTCCCAGTGCGTTCGCGGCGCCGGCCGCTTCCTGCGAAGAGAGCCAGGGAGCGCCCACGAAGTGGAACGGACGCGTGGTGCCGCGCCCCTCGGAGAGGTTTGTGCCTTCCACGAGGCAGCCCCCGGGATAGAGGAGCGCCGTTTCGAGCGTCGGCATGTTGGGCGAGGGCAGCACCCAGGCGTCGATCTCGCCGGCCCGCGAGCGGCTCGCGACGCTTTCGCGGCCCTCCCGGAGCGGCACCACGGTCAGGTCGCACTCGAGCCCGTGGACGGCATTGACGTACCGGGCCATCTCTCCCGGCGTGAGGCCGTGGCGCACGGGCACGGGATACAGGCCGACGAACGAGAGGAGCGCCGGCTCGGGAAGGTTGCCTTCGACGACCAGGCCGCCCAGCGGGTTGGGCCGGTCCAGCACCCACACCGGAATGCGCCGGGCCGCCGCTGCGCGCATGACGAGCGCGGTCGTCCAGATGAACGTGTAGTAGCGGCTCCCCACGTCGGGCAGATCGCAGACGACCGCGTCGATGCCGCGAAAGAGCTCCGGCTTCGGCGAGAGATCCTCGAACGAGTCCCCGTAGAGCGACACCACGGGAATCGCGCTCCGGGCGCCGGGACCGCCGTCGGCCCCCGCCTCCCTGTCCTGCGCGGCCCCCACGGCCCCGTGCCCGGGACCCCATCCCGCCCGCACGTCCACCCCGGCCGCCAGGAGGGCACCGAGGGCGCGCACCCACCAGGCGCG
>CAZXSG010000200.1:0-6912 GCA_964643185.1 uncultured Holophagales bacterium | reverse complement strand
GTCAAGCCCCTGATGCCTAGTTCTGAATACCGTCGTGCCTCGGGGCCCCACCTACCGCCTTACGGGGTGACGCGAGCGAGGTGCTTTTTCGGCCTTGTCTTATCTTGCCCCCCTTGTTGTGCGCGGCGTTTCGCCCTGCGCGGAGGATGGTGTCGGCCGTGTGCAGAATGCGTTGCGCGGTGCGTTCGGGAAGTTCGTTGCCGTCGAGCCAGTGCTGCAGGTAGCCGCGCGCGAAGTCGGTACCGGGGAGGCCGATGGTCTCGCAGCACACGAGGGCGACCGCTTCTGCCTCGACCTCTTTGAGCGGGAGCAAGTCGTGGTCCGTCGTGTGCTCTTCGTCCGTGTGGAGGAGCACGTGCGCGAGTTCATGAAAGAGGGTCTTGTGCGGGAGGGCGGCGAGCGGATTAAGCGCGATGGCTCGGCCCTGCGCGTATCCCTGGATGTTCCCGTTGACGAGCGCGAACGGGATGATCGTGACGTTGAGGGTGGTGAGGGCGCGGGCTTGGTCCCACGTGCCGAGTTCGGGAGTTACGAACGGGGCGCCGTCGGTTTGGTCGATGACAAACCACCGTGGGCTCCAGCGGAAGACCGTCACGGTACGCGCCGTCACCGCCTCCGCCTGCGGATCGACGTGGTCCTTGGGATCGTCCTGGCGCACTATGGTGCGGGGGGCGCACAGCCATAGGGCCTTTTGGCCGCGGCGGACGGTGCGACCGCGCTCCTGCCACTGCCGGAACGTCCCGAGCGGCCCGGCTGGGATGTTGCGATCCTGGCATTGCTGGTATGCCGCGAGTTGGTTGCCGATGCTGTAGGAGGGGAAGGCCGTGTACGCGGCGAGCAGTCGTCCGGGTTTTCGCACGGCCTCGGCAAGGAGCTCGTGCCATGCGGCAGGTGGGGTGCGATGGGGGTCGTTCTGTCATAGGGTTCCTCCGCCCGGTCCGCTCGGGAGCTATGTCCCAAGGGCGGGCTGAGGACGAGTGTTTGAGGGAGATCCCCTCACGTAACCAACCACCGAAGACCAAAGGGGGGCTGAGGGGTTGGTTCGCTGCATGGGGTCGACCGCGCATCGTCCCCCCCGCCCCTTGGGCTGCTCCCCCAAAGAGCGAGACAGCGGAGGACCCTCCTCTCCCGACCCCCAGCGGACTTCCCGTTCATCGGCTGGCCGGGCCCTCGTCGGCCTGTCTTTGTTCCGTAGGCCCGGGCCGGGAGGCCGCTCGACGGCGGATTCCCCCATTCCGGACCAGGTTCAGGAGAACCGCTTCGCTGCCCGCGTCGCTCCGGTCTTGAGCTGGCCGAGAGTTCAGGCGCTCAGGCTAGACCTCGCGGACGGCCCCGGGCGACCTCAGGTGTGGCTCAGCCCTTGGCCGGCCCTACACTGCTCAAGCTCCTTTTGGCCGATCTTGCTGCGTCCACACTCCGCGCCGACCGGATACGATCATCTCTGCAACCCTGAACTCGCTGCTTTTCTGCATGCGAAAGGTATGGAGATGTGTGTCGGTTTGGAATTTTCAGGACCCCTTGACACGAGGCCTATACTTATACATGGCCTCAGCAGCTTCTCCCGCCTACACCGACCCATCCGAACAACTAACTGATGAAGAGGCCGTGGTGCGTGAAGTCGGCATTGAGGAATCGCTGCGCCACAGCTGCGCCAGGGTTCTTGGATTGGTGTGGTCGCTCGACGGCTCCTCCTACACCGAACTTCTCGGCCTCGCTTCCCCGCTCGACGTTCCCCTGCACGACGCCGTGCAAGAACTTCAACGCCATCGGCTCGTCCGCGTCTCCGACGCTAGGGGCTCGGACTACGTTGTGCTCCCCGATTCCAACGGCTATATCGAGGCCCGGCGCAAACTCGCGCATCGCTAAACAGAACCTCCATTCAGGCAACGAGGGCGCATGCGGGTGAGTCCCTACGCGTGGTCGGTGCTTGCATTCTTCATCGGCTCGTTGGCCGGTCTCCAAGGCATCATCCAACGCTACGGCTCCAAACACTTCGTGGGGTCTCTGCGGACACTGGCCGGCGTCGCCTATCTTCTCTCGCGAGGAGCCCTTCCTGCTGCGGCCTTTTGCGTGTTACTGAGCCGCAACCTCCTGCCTATCACCAGCCCTTGGTTGCTTGCACTAGCGGTCGGAGCCAGCGCTGAGTTGATCCTTCGGACCAGGATCCTCATCGGCCAGACCACTGAAGGCCAAGGACCACCACGAGAAATCCTGTATGGCCCCCTCGTTCTCCTTCTTTGGTTGGAAAACTTCTTCTTGGACGAAGCGCGGGCAGGCATTACCAAACGCCGGCTCCGTGAAGGCGAAATCCTTGCACAACAATGCGTCTCGTACAGCGCACTGTGCAACGCTGTCCAAGCCCGCATATCAGTCCTCGACGACACCGCCCAAGAAGAAGCGATCCTGGCGAAGCTCCTCCAATTGCAGGTTGAAGGCCATGATGACATTACTCTTCGCAGAGCCGCCGTTCACTATCTCATCGGCCAACTGTCTATCGCGACAGCGCGGGAAATACTTGACCAATAGGGGAGCATCGCTTTGTCTCTCATGAGCACGACACTGGCTTGTCACGCGCAAAGCCTTGCGCCTTCCTCGGCGAGGGCCTCACGTGCCGCTTCTAGCAGCCGCAGCTCCACTGCGTCCTCGCACCACCGTCCCAAGAAGAGCTCCCAACACAGTTTCTAGGGTCAGCAGGAATGCCTTCTCGAGCACCCAGCAGGAAAGGATCGTGACCAATGCCTTCACACACCGCACGGGAAAAGAATTATAAAGTGCAGAGTTCCACCCCTCCTTCAGCGACTACCGAGTCGCAGGAGATGGCCCCCATGCCCACAATGCGAGAACCGTACGACACTTTCGACGATCAACACAACGCCTCCATCGCGAACTACGCTACGGGAGGCACGGAAACTGTTCTTTCCCTGCTCACGCAAAGGGACTCCGACCACTACCTGCCACTACCACTGCTTGTCGGTGCCTTGCGCACGTTTGCGAACGACTCCCCACGCCACTCCTATCATTCAAGCCCCACCGAAGTACCCCACGAGCTTTTCGCTGACCTAGAGGACCTCCTCGATCTAGGCTACATTGAATACACACCACGACAAGGCGTGCGAGCGACTACTCTCGGGCGAAGCATCGGAATGACCCTCTGCCTACGTCCCGAACTCTCGCCTCTGAACGACCTCCTCGAGGGACCTCACCGCACCACAGCAGAGCGCTGAATGAAGGAGGCGCTTGCCGCATACGGTGATCTGCGTCGCCCCGCCAGATCCTCTGCCCACATCCCCCTAACGACAATTCTCCATCGGTACAGCCGTGTCTGGTCCACAGAATCGGTCTTCCGCGGAGGAGCTGCGGTCCCTCCAGCCACGCCAGTACCCACTACCGCCACGCCGAGCCTCTTTGGGAACACGTCCTCCTATCTGTCCTTCTTGCAGCCCCGAGGCCGGATGGGCCCGTGGTTGTGCCTTCGCGAACTAGCTCTTCACTCTTCACTCTATCGCCTCAACTACGTCAAACAGCTCTCCACCATCAACATTCGCCTGCATCTCGAAGCCACACACAATCGATTCTCACACCTACTTGGCACCCTCGACGCAACGGCGTTCATACTCGAGACTATCTCTGCCTCAGCCCCCGACGCTGCCCTACCCAGCCCGCAATGGGCACTTGCAACGCTACTCTACGCACTCTTGCACGACGCGTATCACGGTCCAATGGGACACTCGCTGGACCGCATTGCCGATCTGGTACTCCCTGACACGATGGACACACGCCTGGACAAGTATCTCCTCCACAAGGCACTACAGGAAGCCTCCAAACAGCAAAACGGCGACATCTGGAATCTGGCGCACCAACTCTGCATTTGGGTCAGTCATCACCATCCCGACACCTGGAACCTTCGAACTGCGCCAGTGACAGTCAATTGGACTGCGACTGACGAACGCGCCAACGAAGTACTCGATTCCGTTCAGAATTTCGCTCGACGCGGGCGATGGTTGACCGGACCCAACGTCTGTTGGCTACAAGACACCATTGATGGTCGGCTGGACGCCGACCGCATCGACTACCTCCTACGCGATACCGCCGCACTCGGGCGGCGCGAGGACGATGTTGACAGATCGATTCTGCAGCCAACCGTTATTGAGGGATTGATCCAGCGGGCTCGACTCGTGTTGGCACCACCGAGTTCGAAGACGACGAGCATGTTCATGGCCGATATCAACGCCGGGTACCCACGCGCAGAGGGCGCAGATCTGGTTTGGCGCTTGGCGTGGGACTACAACGACCTTCCCACAATCCGCCGTCTATTGCGTCGGCGAAAGATCCTCTACGACGAGGTCTACGAAGCGCCGGACAAACGACGCTACGATGAGAGTCTCGCGCACGCTCTTGTCTGGTTTGTTCGCGATGAACTAGGGCGCCACAAGTCGCAGATGCCCGGCGGAAGCATGGCGCCGTCCACGCAGGACATCCTGCAGACGCTTGCGCACCTCAGCGACGACGAGCTCTTTCACCTCTTCTACGAACTGGGAACGGTGCCGGAGAATCACCTCGCACTGGCTCTTGTCCACGATCTCGCGCGCGGAGAACCATTCGCGACCGTATGGCGTTTGGGTCTGGAACGCGGGCTGGCTCCGAACCCGGAGGTTCGCGCGAAGATACTCGAGACGGAGGCCGCACTCGACCCCGTGTTCGACGCTACAGGCGTGCCCACACCATCACAGCAACCGCCCCCGCGGTTTGACCGAGCGGCGATCGACGCGTTGCTCTTCGAGTTTCAGCAATACTGTGGACGAAACTTCACCCGACGCGAAGAACTCGAACATCTGCTGTGGAGGGAACTTACGAGTGGAGCGGACGCACTCACGAAGGCCATTCGACGCACTCTTGAGGAGGTCAGGTATCAGAGTAATTGGGCTGGCTCGTCGGACAAGGTAGAGAAGCCGCTATTTTTTCTTTCCGTGCCTTGGATCGGCTCCACACCACGCGGCGCGCAGCATAGAGAATGGCGTGACGCAGAAGCACTGATCCTTCATATCGACGGGGCTTTCGAACTTGAACCAGAGGAGGCTCCCATCGTCGACGCACGCCAAACACAGGAGATCGTCGCGTACCTGCCTCCTGCCTTGGCCTCAATCCCCGGCGTGCGCGAGCGAGTGAACCAGCTGATGTGGAAACTCTTGTATAGCAAGATCTGGCTACGAAGAACCACGCCGAAGAATCAACAGTGGCCCCGGACGGCCATCCCCGCCGACTGCTCCTTCATCGGCATTGTCCGCTAGACATCACGCGGTTCCTTCACGACCCTCGTCCTAGCAGACCGCTGCTGTCCACAAGGTTACCCCTTTGACAGTCCGGCAACGACAGGTGTGATTTTCAGTCCACCGCCCGGCCGCTCTTCCACCTACTCGGATGCTCGTCTCGAATCGCCTCGATTTCGCCGGCCGTGATCGCTTTCACGAGGGGTATCATCATCACGCCCTTCAACGGAACTACCGCGTCTTCACGCCCGCACCTGGGTGGTGGCGTTCGTCCTCGGCTGATGGTGCCGGGCCGGTCGCGCCTGGACCCTAGAGGAGCCGCTTTGGGGGGCGAGTTGTCGGTGCTCGCCCCCCCGGTTTCGCGCTTTGTTCTAGGGTAGGCGGTAGGTGTAGTTGTTGGTGGTGAAGTTGATCGTGTGGGTGGTCCATCGGTTGGTGTTGTTGGTGTACCGCATGGTGATCGTGCCTTGGTATTGGAAGGTCATGCTGGTCGCGTTAGTGGTCATGCTGGGGCAGAGTGGTCGGTCGCTTGCGGTGCTCAGGAGTGCGCGTGGCGCGTAGCGTATGGCGTCGAGGGTGTCCCCGTAGACGGGGGCGGTCGCTCCGAGGTACGGGAATGCTGCTTGAAGGTTGTTGTACGTTCCTTTTTGCATGGTGCTTGAGAGTGGTCCGCGGCCGGCGGGGTAGTTGGGGAGTCGGTCGCACTCCAGAAAGACGATCCCGCAGAATTCTCCGCTGGTGGATTGGGTCGCGTAGCGTGCGGGGTCGCTGGGACTCGTTGGTGATCGTCCGTTGATCGTGATGCTAGGCGTGTACGTTGTTTCGATGATGAAGGGCTCGTTGCCCGTGATCGTGCCCGCGAACTGCTGGAGTTCGACCGTGAACGCGGCGTGGCGCGCACTGTCGCCGGGGCTGCCGCACCCGGTGTGGGAGCGAAAAACGGGCGTGATCATGCGCAGGTCGGGCCCGTTGTACGTGAGGTTGATCTAGAGAGAGCGGTTGGTGCTGCTGATGAAGAAAGTCTGGCTGTAGGGTGCCCAGCCGCTGAGGGCTACTGTGACGGCTTGATTCCCTTCGGGGATGGTGGGGAGGCTGAAGTTGCCCGCGCCGTCGGTCCGGTCGGTCTTGCCGGCGATCGTGATGCTCGCGTCCGGGAGGGCGTACGTCGTGCCGTCGATGGGGTACGTGCCGCGCACGATGCCCGTGACGGTCGTGCCGCTCGTGCTTTGGGAGAGGCTGATCGCGTGCTGGTTCGTCCCCGCGTTGAGCGTGATGGTTTGAGAGTAGGGCTCGTACCCGGAACGGTTCGCCGTGATCGTCGCGCTTCCTGCGGTGAGGCCGTTTAGGGTGTATCGGCCGTCCGTGCCCGTCGTGCTCGTCACTCCTTGCGTCGTGACTTGTGCGCCCGTGATCGGGCTGGTAGTGCCGGAGGTGGTCACGATGCCCGTGAGACTAGCGGGCGGGGTCGGGGTGCTTGTCGGGGTGGGCGTGTTGGGGGTGGGCGTGCGCGGCGGCGTCGGCGTGCTCGAGGGGAGCGGCGTGCTGGTGGGCGTGGGGGTGTTCGGGCCGGGCGTGGCGTTCGGAACCGGGGTAGACGGTGGGGGGGGGGCGGGGGGTGGTTCGGCTGGGTGGCTCTGGCGGCCCG
>CAZXSG010000199.1:0-6917 GCA_964643185.1 uncultured Holophagales bacterium | reverse complement strand
AAGGACGCCATTGGACTCGCTCCCTCGATGCCACGTTGATTCCGACGTCCCGCCGCCAGTTGCAACACGGATGATCCGTGTTTGTGGTAATTCCAGTTCTCGCCCTTGTAGGGAAGCCAGGTGATTGGAGGCGGCGACGTCAGTTCGGGATGGTCGAGCTCCCATCCCTCTTCGATGTCGACGAGCAAGACGTCGGCGCCGAGACCCGCGGGCATGTGCATCTCGTCGAGAACGGACTGTTGGCGGCGAAGGGGATCCGAGGACGTCCGCTTCCTGAGGATACCCGGAGGTGGACCGCCCTTCTGGACGTACGCGAACTCGATCTCTTCTCTCGCGAGGTTCAGGTTTCTCACGGTCTGGTCGGCAGCCGAAGCGTTGCGGTAGACAACGCGAAAATACTTTCGAAGAACGGGATCGGCCTCTGACTCTCCTCCCCTTCGTCGCGGCTGCGATCGAAAGAGCCTGTCCAGAGGCGGCCGCGTCCCGTCGAAGTCGACCACGAATAACTCCGGAGATATCAACCCTGGGTGGTTCAAGCTGAGGTTGTCGATGTACGGCGCGACCACTGAATCATTGATCTTGACGACGACGAACGTGCTATCGATCATGCTCAGCGCTTCCCCTTGTTACCCCAGGGTCAAGGATACCCGCCAGGAGGGCAGAATCCGCTTCCGAGCGAGGGCGGCGGTGAATACTCGGGAAGCACGAGATCCTTGTCCGGGTAGTTGTGCTTCATCTGGTCGTACATCGCGATCCAGTCGGTCAGTCTGCCCTTTTTCCCGCATGGCCTGCCGGGCTCATTGGAGACTCCGATTCCGATTTCGGGCACCCTTCCGACGGCAAGAGTGATGTCCCGAGTACTTCCGCTCTTCGGAACGATCTTGACTGTGTCTGACGGCAAAAGGTCATTGGAAAGCCATGTAATCGTGATCGCCAGCGCCATCGGCTGAATGCTCGAGGTCGTGCCGGACGAGCTGAATCCATACAAGTAATAGTCACCCTTCGGATCGAGCGAGAACCGGCCCGGTTGAATCGTTCCTCCGGTGAGCCGAACGTGCGCCCCTTCGCGGTTCTTGGCCACGAGCTTGGCCTTCTTGCCCAGAAGATGCTGGAGCGAGGCGATCCACCACATCGATCGTTGAGAGGCTGGACCACTCGGGAATTTGGTCTCGGAGGGCACGGTGAGGTCTGCGCCGAGACCTCCCGAGTTCCCGGGAAAGTCCACGCGATCGCCGGGGGCGAGATTCCAGACCGCAGCGTTGCTCCCATCCGGTAGACAGAGAACGAGGTCCGCGTCGCCCTTGGTCCTCTTCCAATCGACGGCGTCCGCTGGAATCAGGATGCGAGGAAGGTGCTCAGGCGAACCCTGCCGGGCGCGAACCATCCAAAGAGTGGCTTCCTTCTTCTTCTCGATGCAATTGTCGAGGAACACGAGTCCAGAGAAATGAACCTTCAGATTCGTCCTCATGAATAGCTCCCCCTTGCGTTTCGTTCATTATACCGAGTCGTGGAATCTCGCCAGAACTGACCTGAGACCAGGGAAGCGCACCTCAGCGCGAAGGGTCACAGAGCGTCGTCCGCTCCTCGCCACCGGCTGTTCTAGACTAATGTGCGGCCGAGATTCCAATTCCGGTACAGGTATTCCGTGCGCGCATCACGTGCTAGCCTGAAGGGGATTGAAGACGGTGCACCTCCACGAGTCGCCCCCTGCGGACAGCACGGCGGACGTGGTCGTCATTGAAAGCGGCCTGCTGGACTCGATCGTCCGGAGGGTCGCGGCACGGGCCGGACTAGACGACGCGGCAGCAAAGGACCTCGCATCGATGGCACGGCTCAAGCTCATCGAGGACGGGGGTCGCGTTCTGAGGCAGCGGCAGGCGTCGTCGTCGCTCGATGCGTACCTGCGTGTCATCGTGTCCCGAATCGCCGTGGATGAGGGATCGCGGCGGCTCGGCCGATGGCGGCCCTCCGCCAGCGCACGCGAGGCGGGTCCGGCAGCGGTCGAGCTCGAAACCCTCATCGCCCGCGATGGACTGGATCGGGCGTCGGCCATTTCTCGAACCCTACAGCGGTTCCCGGATGTCGGGCGGGAAGCCGTTGAGCGCTTCTTGCAGAGTCTGCCTTTTCGGCCCCCTCGGAGGTTCGTGGCGGAGGACGAGGTCGCTCAAGCCGAGGGCGGCTCGGATCCGGAGGCCATCGCGATCAGGAATGAAAGCGAGCGCTTGGCGAGGAACGCGAAGGCTGCGCTTCGAGCCGCCGTGCAGGGGCTTTCCGAGCGGGACCAACTGATACTCAAGCTGCGCTTCGAGCAGAGTATGAAGATCGTCGAGATCGCCAGGCTCCTCGGGATCGAGCAGCGGATGCTCTATCGCCGGATTGGGACGGTTCTGGCTGAGCTCCGTGAAGAGCTGGGGAGACGGGGGCTGTCCCATGAGACCGTGCGCGCGTTGCTTCCCGGAATGGAGGAGAACTGACCGTGCCGGCCTCCACGCGTGATCCAGCGGGTCGGCCAGGCGATCACTTGAGCGTCGCCGAAATGACCCGCCTCGTTGATGGCGGGGCATCGTTGGAAGAAAAGAGGACTGCGGAGGCGCACCTCGTTCGGTGCGACGCCTGCGCGGAGGTCATCGCAGTCGCTATCGGTGCCGTCCCGGCCGATGATGATGCGCACCGGACGGCGCGAAGCAGGATTCACCGTTCCCTCCGGTACGCCGCGGCGGGCCTGGCGGCGGCCTGCCTTGCGGGTGTCATGGTCTTGCCGGTTCTCGGCCCGACCCGTGAGGATGCGCTCGGGCCGCTCCTTGCGGCAACACGCGTGAGCCGAGTCATCGAGGCACGCATCACGGGAGGGTTCGATGGAGCTCCTCTCGAGCCGCTCTTCAGGGATGCTTCGATATCCCCGGAGGCCGAGGATCGCGCGGTTGTCCGATACGCGGCGGCGGCAAGCGTGGAGGCCCTGGCCGCAAAGCGGCCATCCGCGGAGAAGGAAGCCCTGCGCGGCATCGCACAGCTTGCAAGCGGGAGAGTGGACCGCGCCATAACGACCCTTCGGCGTGCCGTGGTTCTGGCACCGAAGGACCCCGCGGTCGCTTCCAATCTCGCCGCCGCCCTTCTGGAACGCGCTCGCAGGAACAACGACCCGACAGACGCGGCGGAGGCCTTGAACGAGATCCTCAGAGTGCTGACGATCGAGCCGGGAATGCTCGAGGCTCTCTACAACAGAGGGATCGCGCATGAACGGCTCGGCCAACAGGAGGAGGCTCGGGCCGCCTTCAGGCGCTACGTGGCCGCGGACCCGGGGTCCGCCTGGCGGACGGAAGCGCTCCGCAGCCTGAAGGCTCTCGAGAGTTCGGGCCGGCAGGGGTCGCAGGCCAGAGATCCAACCCATGTTGGCGAGGGATCCGTCCTCGTCGACTGGGCAAGACGCATCAGGGCCGGGGACAAGGTCGGGGCTGCGAAGGTCCTGGAGGGGATACCCACGGTTGGCGGTTCGGCAGATCGCGACCAGATGCTCGGCCAGACGGTCCGCGCGATTCGAAGAGTCGCAGACCCACGGAGGATTTCGAACGCGATCCTCGTCGCGGCTCTCGGTAAGCAGCTCGAAGCGCGCGGCGCCTTGCAGGACGCCATTCGGGCCTGGGACGATGCAGCGGGGACGACGGAGTCCGCTCAGATACCTCTGAGCCTCGCATTCCGCTTCCGATCGGCGGTTTGCAGCCTCCGGATCGATAGGAGCGCCGGGCAGCTCGAAGGGCTCGACGAAATAGGCCGTGAGGCGGAGCGCCTCGGGTTGTTGGACCTCGCCGCTCGCGTGCATTGGACGCGAGGGCTCATGCAGGGAACGGACGGGGTGTACGGAGAGGCATACGCTTCGTATTCCCTCGCGCGGGTGTTGGCGCTCCGGACCGGAGACGAACCCTCCGCTGCTGCTCTGGACGCTCTTGCCGCAGAGGTCCTTCACCTTCTGGGGGATGAGGTCGAATCCTGGCGAAGCCGTACGCGCGGCCTGCGGTCGATTGATGCTGTTTCGGCGGAGAAGGCGCACGTTGCACTTCACGAGGCCGCGCGTGCGGCGCGCGATTCGGGCTGGTTCTGGTTGGCGCTCGACTTTCTGCGGGCGGATCGCGGGCCCGCCGAAAGAACCGGGCCGGCCGCACTCGCCGAGCTCGAGATCGAACGGGCCGTGACTGCGGCCCTCCTCGGAAACGAAGGACTCGGCGTGACTGCGCTCAATCTCGCGATGGTCGAAACTCGGAAGGTACAGGACGAGGGGCACCGCCGCTTCCTTTCGGGACTTCTCGCTGAGTTGCGGGTGGAGCTGAAATCGCAGGCACATCCACTCGGGGCGCTCGCAACGTCGGAACATGCGAGGGCGGAGTCGTTTGGACGAAAGGAACTCCGGATGGCACGCGCTTCCGCGTTCCTGGAATCAGGGAACGCCGCCCGAGCTCGGACGGAGGCCAGCGCGGCCCTCGCTTTCTTCGAGCGTGAGATCGAGACCGCGGGCGATCACGGCAGCCGTCTGGTCGAACGAGCTTCGATGTTCCTGTCGCGCGCCCGGTCCATCCTCCATCCACGTCCCGAGCCTTCCGAAATCGTCTCATTCGTAGAGCGCTTCCGTGGTCGCGACCTGCTTCGCACTCTTCACGAGATGGGGAGAGCGCCCCGTCGTCCGCTCACGGCGAAGGAGCTTCAGGCGGAGCTTCGAACGGGCGAGGGCATCGTCTGGATCTCCATGGCCGGGACACGGCTCGAGGTGCTCCGAGTCGAGGCCGATCGCGTCGGAGCGATCCATCGTGAAGTCGATCCACGCAAGGTCGAGGATTCGATTCGTCGTTTCCGAGGGGCACTGGCCGCCGGGAGAGCGAGCGCCATCCGCGCTGCGACGCTCGACATCGAGGCGCTGTTCGAGCCCTTGCTCGACACGGGGAGCGTTCCAGGGAGGTTGGCGGTGGTGCCGGACGGGCCCTTCTGGCAGTTGCCGTTCTGGGCACTCGTGGACGCCACGGGCATACCGATCGGCGCCCGTTCGGCGATCGTGATCGCGCCGAGCGGCACTCTCGCCGTTCTTCCCCCTCCAGCGGTCCGTGCGGGGACGGGGGTGGTCGTCGTCGGTGACGCGGCCACACACCTGCATCGACTCGCGGGGGCTGAAAATGAGGCACGGGAGGCCGCTCGAGTTCTGCGTGCTGGGGAGCCGCTCATCGGGGCATTCGCCACGAAGACCTCTGTCTTGTCGAGGCTCGGTACCGCGCGGCTCGTCCACTTCGCGTCACACGCGCGTTCCGGCGAGGGTCCCTCGCCGCCGGCCCTCCTGTTGGCCGATGGTGAGCTCGGGGAGGAGGAGCTTCGCTCGACCTCGTTGCCCGAAGGGTCGCTTGCCGTCCTGTCGGCCTGCGACTCCGTGAGCGGACGGGCCGACGCCGGGGAAGGTCCCCGGAGCATTGCGAGGGTGTTTCTGAGGATCGGGGCACGCCACGTCCTCGGGCACTCCGGCCCTTTGGCGGACAATGTGGAGACCCGCACGATTGGATACTTCGAGGCAGGAGTCCTTGCTGGCCATTCACCGCCTGACGCCTGGCGGGATGCGATCCACAGGTCGCTGGGGCTCATCGACACGAGTGCGCCGTGGGTCCTCCTGGGGCCTCTCCACTGATCGACCCGGTCGGCGGGCTCCCATGCCCCACAATCCTCACACCCCGTACCGAAAACCCGTCCCCCGGGGCACTTACATGTCGGACGACGACCTCGCGCCCGTTACGGGCAGGCAGGCTGCCGAAAGGCTCGCGACGGACTCTGTGTTCCGGGAGCGTGTCTCGCGCTGGGCGGCCTCCCGGCTGGGCATCGAAGAATCCCGCGCGGGCGACCTTCTCCAGGAGACCTTGATCGAAGTGCTGAAGACCCAGAGCCCCATCGAGAACGCCGAGGCCTTCGGGTTTCACGTGTTCCAGACGCGCTGCTACAAGCTCCTTCGGTCCTCGGCCTCGCGCCCCCGCATCGAAAGCCTCGACGACGCGGCCTTCCCCGAGCCCATGGCTCCGCCCTCGGGAATCGGGCTGGACCGCATCTTCATCGCCCAGGCGCTTGCGCGCGTCTCCAAACGCTGCCGCGAGCTCCTCGCGCTCCACTACCTCGAAGGCCGGAGCCTCAAGGAAACCGCCGCCGTACAGGGTCTCCAGACGGTGAGCGTCTCCGTTCTCATCAATCGCTGTCTCCAGAAGCTGCGCACATGCCTGAGCATCGAAAAGAAGACCACGTCGACGACTTCACGCTCCTGAGGCTCGCCACCGGCGAGACCTCGGCGTTCGAGTCGCGGCGTGTGCGCCGCCACGTGGATTCCTGCGCGCGCTGCGAGGTGGCGCTCCGCGAGCTCGCGGCCCTCGACGGCGCCCTCCGAAAGGCCCGCCCCGAAGACTTCTACCCGGGTGGCCTCGAGCTCGCCCCGCGGGACGCCTTCCGGAAGAGGCCCGTCGTGCCCCGCGGCCGGGTTCCCCGGCCCGCGGGGGATCTCATCGGCGAAGCGCTAACCGCCTCCCACGCCGCCGAGCCCGTTGCCGAAGGTCTCGTCACGGCCGCGCTCTCCTCCCGCGAAGCCGGCCGCGAGGCTCTGGCCTCTCTCCGCCTCGACGCCCCCCGCGACCGCTTCGCGCTCGGCTCCTCGCTCCAGACGGGGACCCGCAGGATGGTCGAAGGCCCTCAGCTCTGGCTCCGCTTCGCCGAAGGCTCCCTCGAGCACCTCGACGTGCTGCCTCCTCCGTCCGCCCGCAGGCCGAGCCTCGCCGAGGCGCTCTACCCGGCCCCCGATCTCGCGGGGCGGGCTCACGTCCTCGCCGGCAACGCGCCCAACTGGGCCGGACGGGTCGACGCGGCCGGAACCCAGCTCCGGCCCCCCTTTCCTCGGTTCCCGCAAGGCCCGG
>CAZXSG010000198.1:0-6920 GCA_964643185.1 uncultured Holophagales bacterium | reverse complement strand
AGCGCCGCGAAGACGTCGGCGTCCGCGCCGTACTTCATCGTCGCCGCCGAGTTGACGAGGATCATGCCGACGACCGTGAGGCCCCGCAGCACGTCCAAGGCCGTCGATCGCATCGTCCACTTCCCCATTCGACCCCGCCGGCTCCAAGCGACCGCACCGGGTCTGCGGCGCGGTGTTCTATCGGTTTCGCCTCGGCGGCAAGCCGGGCTCGCGGCCGGGGCGGTCGGCGCGGAAGACCTCGATCGCGCCGCGGTCCTGGAGCGTGACATAGACGTGGCGGCCGTCGGGACCGCCAAAGGCGACGTTGCTGGGCTTCAGGCCCTTGAGTGGAACTTCGCGCAGGAGCCGGCCCTCGGGCGAGACGATCGCGATGCGGCCCGCCACGGGATCCATGAACCGGGGAAGGAGGTTCGCGAGGGTGCTCTTCCCCGCTCCGGACGGACCCACGATCGCCGTCACCGTGCCGCGCGGAAGCACGAGGCTCACGCCGTCCAGAACGAGCGGTCCGTCGCCGTAGCGGAAGGAAACGTCCTCGAGCGCGAGCTGCTTGCTGAAGGGAGCGAGGGGCTGCGCCCCTTCCTTCTCCCGCACCTCCACCTCGGCGTCGAGCACCTCGAAGAGCCGCCGCGCCGAGACGAGCGCGTGCTGGAGCGCGAGGTTCGTGCGGGTCGCGCGCTTGAAAGGCTGGTACATCATCACGAGGCCGACTCCGAACGAGACGAACGTCCCGAACGTGAGCGTGCCGTTCGCGATGCGGCTCTGCGCGTAGAAGAGAAGCAGCAGGAACGCCACGACCGAGGCCGTCTCGACGAGCGGCGAGGAAAACGCCATCACGCGCGCGCCCTTCCGGGCGAGCCGGAACGTCCGGTCGTTCACACCCTGGAACCGCTCGCTCTCGTAAGACTCCGCCCCGTAGGCCTGCACGACGCGGCGACCGCGGATCGTCTCCGAGAGGACGCCCGTGAGGCCGCCCATCTCCTCGCGGCCCGCGCGCGAAAGGCTCCGCAGACGTTTCGCGATGAGCACCACCGGCAACAGGATCGCGGGCGCGACGAAGAAGGCGACGCCCGTCAGCTCCGGCGAGCGCGCGACGACGAGGATCGAGAGGAACACGAGCGTCGCGACCGACTGCACGAGGTGGGCGGGGGCGGTGCCGAAGAGCGTCTGGATGCGGTCCACGTCGCCGGTGACGCGCGGGATGAGGTCGCCCGAGGGGTGCTTCACGAAGAACGGCTCTGCCTGCGCGAGGATGCGGTCGTAGAGCCGGAGCCGCAGATCCCTCACGAACGCGAGCCCCACGGCGTTGAAGCGGTACTCCGCGGCGAAGGCGCAGAGGTTCTTCCCGAGGAACGCCACGAAGAGCAGCACGAGCAGCACGGTGCCGCGGCGCTCGGTGGGCACGTTCGCGGCGGCGAGGGCCTTGGCGAGCGCGTCGTCGAGGACGCCGATGAGCGCCGTCTTCTTGAGGCTCGGATCGGTGAGCACGCTCGGCAGCGTCGTGCCCATCTGGGCCCGCGTCCGGGGTGTCAGCACGTCGTCGAACACGGGCCCGAAGAGGTAGACGACGAGCGTCGTGAAGAACGCCACGCCCAGCATTGCGAGGATCGCCACGATCGCGGCGGGCACGTGCGGCGAGAAGAGGCGGAAGAGCCGCCTTACGTCCTTCACGAAGGCCCCGGCTCCTGTGGCTCCGGGCGTTCCGCCACGTGCGCTAGAGGCTCCGCGCCTTCGGCGCTGCGCACCGGCACCGCCAGCGCTGCGAGGACGGCCTCGGCCGTGCGGTCCGGGGCGCCCGGCCCGCCGAGGTCGGCGAGGCCGCGGTCGAGCGAGGCCTTGGTCCTCGCGACGAGCGCGGGATCTTCGAGGAAGCGGGCAACTTCTTTCGCGATGCGCTCGGGGGAAGCGTCGTTCTGGATCAGCTCGGGCACGGTGAGCGCTCCCGAGCCGTCGTCGGACACGATGTTCGCCATCGCGATGCGGTCCACCCCGCGCACGAGGAGGCGCGCGAGGAAATGCGTCAGCCCGTTCATGCGGTAGAGGACGACCATCGGAAGGCGCGTGAGGAGGCCCTCGATCGTCGCGGTGCCCGAGGCCACGACGAGGACGTCCGATGCCGCGAGCAGCGCGAGGTGCGCGCCCGAGACGAACGGCACGTTCGTGAGCCCCGCTCCCCCGGCGGTTCGCAGCAGCTCCTCGGGAACGGAGTCCGCGCGGATGAGGACGGCATCCACGTCGGTCCGCTCGCGCTTCAGGATCGACAGTGCCTCGGCCATCACCGGCAGGTTCCGTTCGATCTCGTTGCGTCTCGAGCCGGGCATCAACACGACCCGTCGGCGTCCCGGCGCAGGGCCGGGATCCGGAACGGACAGCTCCGCCAGAGCCTTTTCCACGAGCGGATGACCCACCCACGTGACCTTGTCGCCGAGGCCCCGCGCGTCCCACCAGCGCTTCTCGAATCCGAACAGCACGAGCACCGCTCGGCCGCGCGCGTGGATCTTCTTCGCGCGGCCACTTCTCCAGGCCCACACCTGCGGCGACACGTAGAACACCACCGGGATTCCGGCCTTCGAAAGGAGCTTCGCGAACGGCAGGTTGAAGTCGGGCGAGTCGATGAGGATCGCGCCGTCGACGCGCGAGGCGACGGCCTCGGCCGTCAGGCGCTTCATGAGAGCGCGCGCGAAGCGCACCTTCGAGAGAGCCTCCACGAGACCCGTGACGGCGAGATCCCGCTGGTGCGCGAGGAGCCGCATCCCCGCGGCCTCGCAGCGATCGCCCGCGATGCCCGAGACGTGGAGCTCGGGAACGCGTCGAGCGAGCGCGGTGAGGAGCGCGGCACCGTGCTGATCTCCGGAGACCTCACCGGCCGAGAGGAGAAGCTTCATCCGGGATACATCGCCCAGGCGACCGCGAGGCCGGTGACCATGAGGGCCGCGAAGATGCGGGTTCCGAGGCGCACCCGCTCGCGGGGCGTGTCCCGCCAGAGGAGCCCCAGGAACGCCGCGAGAATCGCCGCGTAAACGCTCATGAGCACGATGTGGTCGGTGAGGAGACTCGGTTTGCTCAGGGCTTCCTCCCGAGCGCCACGTCCCACGCGTCGAACAGGAGGAGCAGGTTCATCAGCCCGGAGGACACGAGGAACGTGGTGCCGATCTCGTGGGACGCCGTGCGCATGTCGCCGGCCGAGAGCCCCGCCCACCGTGCGAGAAGGCCGGGAAGTCCCGTCACCCAACCCGGCAGGGAGGCCACGAAGGAAAGAGGCTGAGCGGGATCGAACGCCACGAAACGACCTTCGAGGAGCACGCCGACGACGAGCGCGCCGCTCACGAGGAAGAGGTAGAGCACACCGCGCGCGGTTCGTCCCACCAGCGCATGACCCATTCCGGGAACGAGAGCAGTTGCGAGGACGGCGAGGACGGCGCGCCGCCTCGCGCGTCCCTCACTCACCCGGGGAAGACTCCGCCCGGTCCGAGTGGGGGGAACCCGGCGTGGCTTTGCCGGCCTCGCTCTCGACCTCGCCCAAGGTCTGGTTGATGAGTTCCTTGAGTTTCTTTCCCGGCTTGAAGTAGGGCACGCGTTTCGGCGGCACCATGACCTTCACGCCCGAGAGCTTGGGGTTCCGCGCGACGCGGGCGCCCCGCTGCCTCAGCTTGAAGCTGCCGAAGCCGCGGAGCTCGATCTTCTGTCCGGAGCGCAGCGAAGCCACGATGCTCTCGAAGACCGATTCGACCACGGCCTCCGCCTGTTTCTTGGTGAGCTCGGAGATGCGGGCGACCTCTTCCACGAGATCGGCCTTCGTCGTGGTGCCTTCCGCGCGGATCGCCGTATCTGGGCGCTCGACGCGCTCGACGCGATGATTGGGGCCGTCGGTGACTCCGCCCATTCGGTTCTCTCCGTTCGGATGCTCCCGGAAAAAGACGAGCCCGCCGTGCGGCGGGCTCGTCCGGGAAAGCGGAATCAGGCGTTCTCGGTGGAACTCGTCGCGGGCTCGTGCTCGAGCTCGGCGGCCGGCTCGCCAGGGGTCGGCTCGGGCTCGGCAGGCGCGGCAGGCACAGCGGTTTCCTCGGCGACCGGTCCTCCCTCGGAGACCTGGGCCGCGATGGCTTCGGCCTCGGCCGGCTCGGGCTCCGGCGCGGGGGGCGTCAGACCTTCCTGCGAGACGTCTCGCGAGGAGAGACCGATTCGCTGCTCGTGCTCCTCGATACGGAGGATGCGCACGCGCACGGGGTCGCCTTCGTTGAAGTGGTCGGCCAGACGGTCGCCCCTGGGGACGTCCGTCTCGGAGACGTGCATGAGGCCTTCGAGGCCGTCGGGCAGCCGCACGAAGACGCCGAAGTCGGCCACCTTCGCCACGGAGCCTTCCACCACGTCGCCCGGGTGGAACTTCTTGCCGAACTCCTCCCACTCGTTGGGACGGAATTCCTTGATCGAAAGGCTGATCCGCCGGTTCTCGACGTCGATGGCCGTGAGCACCGCCTGGATCGTCTCGCCCTTTTTCAGGATCTCGCTGGGATGGCGCACGCGCCGGCCCCAGGACATGTCGGACACGTGAACGAGCCCGTCGATGCCCTCTTCGATCTCCACGAACGCACCGAAGTCGGTCAGGTTGCGCACGACGCCCTGGACGCGGTCGCCGATGTGGAACTTCTCGGCGAGCTGCTCCCACGGATTCGGCTCGGTGGCGCGCAGCGAGAGCGACAGACGCCGCGTCTCGGGGTTCACGTCGGCGATGACCGCCTCGATGATGTCGCCCACGTTGAGGAGCTTGGACGGGTTCTTGACCTTCTTCGTCCAGCTCATCTCCGAGACGTGGATGAGACCCTCGACACCCTCTTCGAGCTCGACGAAGGCGCCGTAGTCGGTCAGGGAGACGACCTTGCCACGCACGCGCGCGCCGACGGGATAGTGCGCCGGGAGGTCGTGCCACGGATCGGGCTTCAGCTGCTTCATCCCGAGGGAGATGCGGCCCGACTCGGGATCGAACTTGAGGACCTTGACGTCCACTTCCTGGCCCACGTGAACGGCCTCGGACGGGTGCGCGAGGCGCCCCCAGGACATGTCGGTGACGTGCAGGAGGCCGTCGATGCCGCCGAGGTCGACGAACGCGCCGTACTCGGTGAGGTTCTTGACGACGCCCTTCACGGGACGGCCGGAGGCGAGCGCCTCTGCGGCGTCCTTCTTCTTCGTTTCGGCGGCCTCTTCGAGGATCGCCTTGCGCGAGAGAACGATGTTGCCGCGCTTCTTGTCGAGACCCACGACGCGGAAGTCGAGCTCACGCCCCTTCAGCACGTCGAGGTTCTTGAGAGGACGCGTATCGGCGATGGACCCAGGCAGGAAGGCCCGGACGCCGATATCCACGGCGAGACCGCCCTTGACGCGCTCGAGCACGCGACCCTTGACCGCGGTGCCCGCCACGAAGGCGGCTTCCACGGTGTCCCAGGCCTTGAGACGACGGGCCTTCTCGAACGAGAGGAGGACGTAGCCGGAATGGTCTTCCGTCCGCTCGAGCATGGCCTCGACTTCCTGGCCGGGCTGGGGCTGCTTCTCGGGCGGCAGGGACTCGAACTCGCGCCGAGGGATCATGCCCTCGGACTTGTAGCCGATGTCGACGATCACCTCGTCGTTCGTCACCTGAAGGACGCGTCCGCGGATGAGCTCGCCCTCCCTGAGGGAGCGTTCGCTCTCCGCCAGAAGCCGTTCGAACTCTCCGTTCTCCACGACTTCCTCGGGCTTCCGCCCGCCTTTTTTCTTCAGGTCCTCCGGTGACATATGAACTCGGCCTCCTTGATGGGGCACGGGCATCGATTCGAACGCCGCGAAGACGTTTGTAAGTGCCGGCCCGAACAGGTGATGTTAGTTGGACGGTGCCAGAGGGTCAACCGCCTGCTGCAGGTTCTCCGCGGATCTTTCTCAACATGACCTCCAAAGCCCCCTCGGGCGACAGCCCGGAGGTGTCCACGACGTCGTATCTTTCGTCGCAGACGAGGGGTGAGTCGGTGCGCGTCGCGTCGGCCAGGTCCCGGGCCTCCTGGTCGGCCAAAACCTCGGCGAGGGACTGGGACGGGCCTTTGGCGGAGAGCTCCGCGAAACGCCGCTCGGCGCGGACCTCGGGCGAGGCCGTGAGAAAGAAGCGGAACGGAGCCTCCGGCACCACGCGAGTCGCGATGTCGCGGCCTTCGAGAACGCCGCCGCCTTCGAGTGCGAGCTCGCGCTGGAGAGCCGAGAGGCGACGCCTGACCCCGGGTACCGCCGAAACCTGCGAGGCGAGCTTGGAGATCTCGGGCACGCGGATCAGCGAGGAAACGTCCTCGCCGTCCAGGTACGTGTGCGACTCCTCGGCCGAGCCGGTCACCGAGATGCGGCTCTCCTCGGCGAGGGCGACCAGGGCCGCGCTCGTCGCGGGGTCGTCGAACGGAGGCCGGAGTCCGCGGCGGTGCGCGGCCAGCGCGACGGCCCGGTACATGGCCCCCGTGTCGAGATACGGAATTCCAAGAGCCCGCGCGAGGGCCTTCCCCGTGGACGACTTCCCGACGCCGGAGGGGCCGTCGATCGCGACGATCAGCGCAGCTCCGCTCTTGCCCGAGCTCAGACGGCCGCTCCCGTGGCCATCGCGCCTACCGCGCCTGCCAGGAAACCCGCCCCGGAGCCCCCGTCGAGCACCGAAAGGAACTTCGTGGAGTCCGCGCGGGTTCCCACCGAAACGCGGAACGCCCTCGGGAATCCCCAGCCGCCCATGGGACGGAGAATCACGCCGCGCCGAGCGAACTCGGGCTCGATCGGCCCGAACGCGACGGGGGTCTCGACGAGAAGGAAGTTGCCGATCGACGGGTACGGCGGCAGCCCGCGCGCCGTGAGCTCGCGCGTGAGGTGCTCGCGCTCTTTCACCACGTGGTCGCGGGTCTTCCTCACGTGCTCGTCGTCCT
>CAZXSG010000197.1:0-6927 GCA_964643185.1 uncultured Holophagales bacterium | reverse complement strand
CCGCCGTAGATCTTCCCGCGCGGCTCGTCGACGACGACCGCGATGACGACCCGGGGCGCTTCGACGGGAGCGAACCCGATGAACGAGGCGACGAAGCGGTCGCGCGAGTAGCCCCCGGGCACGGCCTTCTGGGCGGTGCCCGTCTTGCCGGCGACGGTGTAGCCGGGAATCGTCGCGAGCGCTCCCGTGCCGGTGTCCACGACGCTCGAGAGAAAGCCCCTGAGGTGCGCGGCCGTGGCCTCCGAGATCACGCGGGGCAGCGGCTCGGCCGGGATGCGGCTCTCGCGGCCCGAGGGGCGCCGCACCTCGGCCACGAGATGCGGAACGGGGAGGCGGCCGCCATTCGCGATCGCGGCGTAGGCCCGCGCCATCTGGAGCACCGTGACGCCGATCTCCTGTCCGAACGACATCGTGGGCAGCGTGAGCGCGCTCCAGCCGCGGGGCTCGCGCAGAAGGCCGGGGGTCTCGCCGGGCACCTCGATGCCCGTGCGCTCGCCGAAGCCGAACGCCCGGACCATCGAATAGAACGGTCCACGGCCCACCCCGAGGCCCACGTGCGCGATGCCGATGTTGGAGGAGTGCGCGAGGACGTCGGTGAACGAGAGCACGCCCCAGCGGTTCCGGCCGTGCTCGTGGATCGTGGTGCTGCCGATGGTGAGGGTTCCGCCGCCGCAGTCGATGGAGTCGCCGGCGGCAACCGTCCCGGTCTCGAGGCCCGCGGCGGCCGTGATGATCTTGAACGTCGAGCCCGGCTCGTAGGTGTCGGCCACGGGCCGGCACCTGCGCGCCTCGGTGCTCGACTCGGTGTATCGCCCGGGATCGAACGTGGGGGCTGAGGCGAGGGCCAGCACCGCGCCCGTTTCGGGGTCCATCACGACGGCCGAAGCGGAGCGCGCGCGATACGTCTCGACGGCCGCGAGGAGCTCGCGCTCCACGACGTGCTGGATCGCCGAGTCGATCGTGAGCCGCAGGGACGCGCCCTCGACGCCTCCCGAGAAGGCCGCCCGCGATCCCCGCGCCGTGGTGGCCGCGTAGGAGCGCTGGGCCGCGTCGCGCAGGAGCGTCACGCGGGCGGGCCGGCCACCGATCTCCTTGTCGAAGCGGTGCTCGAGGCCGCCCAGCCCCTGGTTGTCGGCGCCCACGTACCCGAGGACGCTCGACGCGAGCGAGCCCTGGGGATAGCGGCGCGTGAATTCCTTGATGGTGCGGACCCCGGGGACCGTCTTCTGACGCAGACGCCGCGCGACATCGTCATCCACGCGGCGTGCGATCCAGGCGAAGTCCCGCTCACTGCCGTTCAGCCTTCGCTCGATCTCCCGCGCGGGCATCCCGAGGATCCCGGCGAGCTTCGCCGACGTGGCCGCGACGTCGGCGATCTCCGAGGGAATCGCGAAGACGCTGTCGACGCTCGCGGTCACGGCGAGCGGCCGGCCCTCGCGGTCCTCGATGCCGCCGCGGCGCGCGGGGAGCTCCACCGTGCGCTCGTGCTGCTTGCGGGCGCGGGCCTCGAACTCGGCGCGCCGCACGATCTGCAGGTCCACCAGCCGGGCCGCCAGGACGGCGATCCAGAGCACGACCCCGCCGAGGAGGACGAACGCCCTCCTCTCGCGGGCCACGGCGGCCGGCACGGTCTTCTTCAGAAACCCTCCTCGGTCGGGCTCGCCGGGCCCTCGGCCGCAGACGACGCCGGCAGGGCAACGGGCGCCGGAAGGGTCCCGTTCACGGCTGGTACCGGCACGGTCACGGGCGCAGCCTCGAGAGCCACCGAGCCGGCGGTCGCCCTCGCGATCGCGTCCTCCACGAGGATGATCTGACCCGGCACGGCATCCGAGAGGCCGAGCTCCTTGCGGGCGATGCCCTCGACTCTCACGAGCGACGAGGCCTTGGCCTCGTCGCCCAGGAGCTGCCGGCGCTTCTCGACGAGCGTCTCGCGCTGCTTCTCGAGGTGCTCGATCTGGTACCCGAGGCGCACCGTCTCCAGATTCGCCCAGATGGCCGCGAAGAGCACGGCCATGGGCGGGAGCGCCGCCAGAGCCACCGCGAGGAGCTCACGCGTCCGCTGGCGGTCGCGCTCGCGAACGAGAAACCGGTTGTCGACGGGGCGCGAGACGGCGTAGGACGACATCGCTACCTCGGCGGGGACCCTTCGGGGGCCTCGACGGACTCCTCGGTCTCGGCGACTCGTTCGATCGTCCGCATCTTGGCGGAGCGGGAGCGCGGGTTTCCGGCGACCTCCTCGAGGCTCGCGCGCACGGGCTTGCGGCCCACGAGCTCCATGACGCGGCGGCGCGAGCAGACGCACACGGGGAACGAGGGCGGGCAGGTGCAGCCCGCGGTGTGCCGCGCGAAGACGTTCTTCACGATGCGGTCCTCGAGCGAGTGGTACGAGAGCACCGTGAGCGTCGAGCCCAGCGAGAGGCGCTCGATCGAGTCGTCGAGAAAGCGCTCGAGGTCCACGAGCTCGCGGTTCGTCGCGATGCGCAGCGCCTGGAAGACGCGGGTCGCGGGATCCTTCTGGGGCTCGCGGTGGGCACCGATGACGCGGCGCACGAGCTCGCGCATCTCTCCCGTGGTCGAGACCGGTTGAGTCTCCCGGACCTTCACGACTTCCCTCGCGATGCGATCGGCCATCCGTTCCTCCCCGAACTCGCGGAAAATCCGCCCGAGCTCGTTTCGTGAAAGCGTGTTGACGAGATCCGCCGCCGTCGGCCCCTCGCGCCCCATGCGCATGTCGAGAGGTCCGTCGTGACGGAAGGAGAAGCCGCGGCCGGCCACGTCGAGCTGCATCGACGAGACCCCGAGGTCGGCGAGAATTCCCTCGACACGTGAAATTCCGAGCGCGTCGAGGTGCTGTACGAGGTCTTCGTGACGCCCTTCCACGGTGACGAGGCGGTCACCGAAGCGGGCGAGCCGCTCCCGCGCGATGCGGAGCGCCTCGGGATCGCGGTCGATGCCCACGACGCGCACTCCGGGCGAGGCGAGGAGGAGGCCCTCGGCGTGCCCGCCGAGACCGAGAGTGGCGTCCACGAACGTACCGCCCCGTTCGGGGCGGAGCGAAGCGACGGCCTCGGCGAGGAGGACGGGGCGGTGAACTGGCGGTCCTGCCGGACTCCCGCCTTCGCGTCCCTGCATGCAGTCCTGCCCTTCGCGTCAGACGAGGTGGCGCGCAAGCTCGTCGTAGTCCTCGTCGGTGATCTGGATGGCCTTGAGGGATTCGAGGTGCCGCTTCTTGTCGACGAGCTTCAGGTAGTCGGTCTGTCCGAGCACGAGGGCATCCCCGGCGATGCGGGCGGAGTCGCGGAGGAGCGAGGGAATCAGCACGCGCCCCTGGGCATCCATGCGGCCTTCCTGGCCGAACGTGTTGAAGCGTTCCAGGAACTTGGCCTTGGTGCGGTGCACGGCAGGGAGCTTCGCGAGCTTCTCCTCGAAGCCGTTCCACACCGGCATGGGGTAGATCAGAACGTCGTCGCCCGTGAGCGAGGTGATGAAGAGATCGACGCCATACGCCTCCTCGATCGACTCACGGAAGACGGCCGGGACCTTGAATCGGCCCTTCTCGTCCACGGTGGTCTCGGCGCTCCCGCGAAGGCGTTCCATCCCGTTTTCCCCAATAAGCAGTCAGAATTCGGCCCGCTACACCCACAAACTGCCCAACTCAGCCACTTTTTTCCACGCGCAGTATCAAACCCACCTCCGGGCGAGTCAAGGGAAAGGTGTCCGTAGGGTCCGGGGACCACGCGTCCATCACAGTGCTACCCTCCGAATGACGTGACAGATACAAGTACTCACGCCCAACCTGCGCCTCTTCTGAACAGCGCGCCTCTTTTGGAGGAGCTGCTTTCGCGCATCGACGCGGCGCCCGGGGAGGAGCTGCCGATCGACACCGAGGCCGACTCCTTCCACCACTACTTCGAGAAGGTCTGCCTCTTCCAGATCGCGACCGGAGGCGAGGCCTTCCTCGTCGATCCCCTGGCGCCGGGCCTGTCGCTCGCGCCGCTGTTCGCGCGGCTCGCCGAGCGCACGCTGCTCCTCCACGGCGCCGACTACGACCTCCGTCTCCTGTACCGCGGCTACGGCTTTCGCGCCCGCGAGGTCTTCGACACGATGATCGCCGCGCAGCTTCTCGGCGAGAAGGAGCTGGGCCTCTCGGCCCTTCTGACCAAGCGCCTCTCGATCACGCTCGACAAGGCCCACCAGCGGGCCGACTGGAGCGAGCGGCCGCTCTCGGCCGACATGCGCGCCTATGCCGCGGCCGACGTCCTCCACCTCCCCGCGCTCGTCGCGGCACTGCGCGAGGAGCTCGGCGCGAAGGACCGCCTCGAGTGGCACCGCGAGGAGTGCGCGCGGCTCGTCGCGATCGAGATGCGGCCCGCCGAGGACGACCCCGAGAACGACTGGCGCATCAAGGGCGCCAACGGGCTGTCGAGCAAGGAGAGGGCGTTCCTCAAGGCCTTCTGGACGGTCCGGGAGACGCGGGCGAAGGAGCTGGATCGCCCTCCGTTTCGCGTGCTCACGAACGATAAGCTGGTTCAGGGAACGAAGCTCGCGGCGAAGGGCGAACGCGATATCGCGTTGGTGTTCCCCGGTCCCCGGCCGCTTCCCACGTCCTTCGCACGCGCTCTGAGAGACGCGCTCGAGGCCGCCCGGGCGATGCCGCCGGCCGATTGGCCGGGCATGAAACGCGGCGAGAAGGCCGAGGCCGACCCTCAGCTCGAGAGAGCGGTGGATGCGCTTCGCAAGAAGCGCGACGCCGAGGCCCTCGCACTGGGGATGGACCCGGTCGTGGTCGCTCCGAAAGCCGCGGTCGCCGCCCTGGCCCGTGCACAGCTGCGCCTCGGCACCGGAGAGAGCCCGGCCACGCTGGCCCACGAGTCGGGCGTGTCGCGCTGGCGGGCAGAGATCCTTCTCTCGCCCTAGGCGATTTCCTACTCAGCCCTCCGGGCCGAGAAACGCCTCCGGCGCTCTGAAGGTTTCTTGTTCAGCCCTCCGGGCCGAGAAACGCCTCCGGCGCGCTTGATTTTCGCTCGAGCCAGAAGCTGCCGTGGAGCCCGAGGTTCACGCCGGGGCCGAGGGCTTCGGCCAGCAGAGCCGGCCTTTCGCGCAGCATCATTCGGCCCGGCCACACCACGCGGAATCCGCGGCTGTAGACGAGGAGCGCGTGGAGCAGGTACTGCTCCGTGTAGAACGGTCCGGACGCGTTCCATTCGAACGGGTAGTCCTCGGGCAGGAAAACGTCGTGCACGTGGACGAGGACTCCGGGCGCGAGCGCGGGCAGCACCTCGAGGAACAGGAAGTTGACGTCGCTTCCCGTGCCGGCGCGATGGCTGGAGTCGATGAACAGCACCGCGTCCTCCGGCAGCGCGTCGAAGAACGCGAGGGGGACGTCCTCGACACAGACCCTGCGGTGCTCGGAGACGACGCCCGAAAGATCGGCCCGGGGCTCGGGGTCGATCGTCACGAGACGCCCTCCGCCGCCGGCGTCGAGCGCCGTCCTCAGCACGCGGGAGCTGAAGCCGCCCCCGATCTCGACGATCACGCTCGGACACCGCTCTCTCACGAGGGCGTAGGCGACCGCGGCGTCGGCGAAGCCGAAGTAGGGGTTCGCGGCGGCATAGCCATGCGCGCGCCCGGCCTCGATGGCAGCAGAAAGCTCCCGGGCCCGCGCCGCAAGCGCCCGCTCTGCGAACGCGGCCGCGGCATCGAGGTTCCAGTCCACGCCCCGCCCGCGAGAGAGTGCCGAGGCGCGTTCGGGTCGCGCGAGGACGACGGCATCGGCTCTCACCAGCCTTCGGCCCAGCCGCGCGAGGAACCGGTCGAGGAGCTTCAGCTCTTCTTGACCGGCTCGGCGCTTGCGGCCGGAGCGGCGGGGGCTTCCTTCACCGGCCGCGCCGGCGGGCTGTAGTAACCCGACGCCTCGGTCGAGACGTTGATGAGCGCGTCGGACTTCAGCTTGTCGAGATACTCGGTGAGCTTCTTCTGGAACTGGGTCTCCTGCTCCCTCTTGAGGATCTCGGCCTTGACCTCACCGAAAGCCTTGTAGGTCGTGGGGATGCGCTCGGCCACCTTCACGATGTGCCAGCCCGCCTTCGTCTGGATCGGATCCGACACGTAGCCGACGGAAAGCGAGAAGACCACGCGGTCGATCTCGGCGCGGAGCTCGTTCCGGGCCACGAGGCCGAGGTCTCCCCCGCGAGCCTTCGTGGGACCGTCCGAGTACTTCGTCACGGCCTCCTCGAACTTCATGCCGCCCCGGATCTTCCCCCACGCCTCGCGGGCCTTGACCTCGGCGGTGGCGCGGCTTGCGGCGTCCGTGACCTCGTAGCTCACGAGAAGCTCGGCCACGCGGGCGCGCTCGGCGACCTTCCACGTGTCCTTCTCGCGCTCGTAAATGAGGCGCAGCGCGTCGTCGGAGAGGTCGACCTTGCTCTGTACCTCGCGGCCCACGACGCGCTGGAGCGTCGCGGTGCGCCGGAGCTGCTCACGCAGCTTGTCGAGCGTGAGCCCCGAGGCCGCGAGCGCGGCCTCGAACTCCGCCTCGGTGCGAACCGCGTTCTGCTCGCGGAGCCGCTTGACCTGATCCTCGACCTCTTCGTCGGTCGTCGAGAGATCCAGGTCGCGGGCGCGGTCTTCGAGAAGGGCCTCGTTGACGAGCTCCTCGATCACGCTCTTCTTGAGCTCACCCATCTGCTCGGCCGTGGGGGGCGCCGGCGCCTCCCGTACCGTCTGCTCGATGCGGGCATCGAGCGCGCTCTGGGTGATGACGCGGGAGTTGACGAAAACCAGGATCCGGTCGATGACCTCGCCCGAAACGGGCGGGGCGAACGAGACCCCCAGGACGAGAGCCACGGACCCGAACGGCCGGATGAGCGAGTTCTTGTTGAGTTTCACGAAGGCTGGACCTTTCAAGGGCGCGCCGGAAAGGCAACG
>CAZXSG010000196.1:0-6968 GCA_964643185.1 uncultured Holophagales bacterium | reverse complement strand
CGGCGTCATCCCGCCGTTCGTGCTCCGCGCGGGCAACTACCGCAGCCCGCAGACCGACATGGCGAGCCTCGGCGTCGAGCTGGAGCTGGGCAAGAAGGTCCTCGCCACCGTGGACGGTGCGGCCGCCCGCGGCAAGTACGTCTTCGTGGCCCGCAACATCAATCCCGTCACGAACCCCACGGGCTCGGCGGCCACGCAGCGCCCCGACCCGCGCTATGGCGACATCTTCCTGTACGAGTCCATCGGCCAGAGCTGGTACAAGTCGCTGAGCCTGGGTCTCCAGACCCGTCTCGGAGGCCCGTTCGAGACCTCGCTCTTCTACACGCGTACCGATGCCGAGGACGACTACATCGATTGGCTCACCGAGTTCCAGCCCCAGGATCCGCTGAACCCGCAGCTCGAGAAGGGCCCCTCGGTCCAGTCCCCCGAGAACAAGATCCTGGTCACCGCCACGTACTCCACTGTCGGCCGCTCGTCCAACGCCTTCCTCCGCGACTGGACGTTCGGCACGATCATCGAGTGGAAGAACGGGCTGCCCTACAACGTGACCGCGGGCTTCGACCGCAACGCGAACGGCGACCCGGTTTCCGACCGGCCCGTGGGCGTCGGCCGTAACTCGGGTGACCTCGGCTCGCAGTTCACGCTCGCGCTGCGCATCTCTCGCCAGATCTACCTCGTCGACACGTTCGGCGTCGAGCTCGTCGCCGTCTGCACGAACCTCACGAACCACGAGAACGTCGTTCAGCGCAACGGCGTCGCGTTCTCGTCGCCGGGCGTCGCGAACCCGGACTTCGACAAGCCCACGCTTTACGGGCCGAGCCGGCTGTTCCAGATCGGCGCTCGTCTGTTCTTCTAGTTTCCTTGGGGAACCCGGCACCCGCCGGGTTCCCCAAACCCCTCCGCGCGGGAGAAGAGACGGAGCCCTTGCGGGCGCCGTTTCTCTTTTTCCGGGTCCTCGCCCGGGACCCGCCGGGTTGCCCAAACCCCTCCGCGCGGGAGAAGAGACGGCGCCTTGCGGCGCCGTTTCTCTTTTTTCGGGTTCTTGTTGGGAGCCGCGCGGCTGCTAGGTTCCGGCGAGCGCTTTGCGGATCTCGCCGGGGACGTCGGTGATCAGGCTGGCGGCGCCAAGCGCGGCGAGCTCTCTCGCCTTGTCGACTTCGTTCACCGTCCACACGTGCACCGAGAGGCCCTCCGCTTTCGCTCGCTCGAAGAGCTCAGGTGAGGTCAGCGCGAGCTGGGGGGCGACGTGCCGCGCGCCCTTGGGGAGATCGGGCCACAGGCGTCCCTCCGGGCGGTAGGCGCTGCCGTCGAAGTTGAGGCAGGTCTCGATCTGCGGGTCCAGCTCATGGATGCGCCGGAGCGTTTCGCTCGAGAAGGAGAGCACCGTGCTCTTGCCCACCAGAGAGAAGCTGGAGAGCAGCGCAGCCACGCGGAACTCGAGGAGGCCCGGGCGGGGCGCGGGGCCCTGCTTGATCTCGACGTAGTAGCGAAGCTGGCCGCGGTACCTCATGAAGACGTCCCGGAGCGGGAGGACCCAGTCCGGGAGATCGGCCAGGCCCACGCTCGAGATCGGCACGCTCCGGTTCCCGAGCACGATGTCGGCGTCGTGGTGGACGACGGCCTCGCCGTCGGAGGTCATCCTCACGTCGAGCTCGATCCCGTCGGCTCCTTCGGCCTCGGCGGCATCGAACGAGTCGAACGTGTTTTCTTTCGCGATCCGCGGTGAGCCCCGGTGACCGAACACGAGAGTTCCAACGGCGGGCGAGGGAGCGAAGACGTCTAGCATGCGGCGTGGATTATCCTCATCGGCTCTGATGCGAAGCCGACCCCCTGGCCGCGACGGTCGCGACGGACCCCGGGACCCCAAGGAACGACGCGACCATCGCGCGGGAAACCCGCCGCGCCCCCCGGTGGCGGACGAGCCTCCATCCCGGCTCCGGCCCGGACGTCCTCCCCAACGGTTCGAGGGAGCGCAGCGTCCTCAGCCGGTTCGTAGCCCGGGGCGGCCCGAAACGCCGCGCCGCGATGCCGGGCGCCCGGCAACCGGGACGGGTGCGTTTCCTCCCCGCGAGAACGCCGGCGAACGGTCGCGACCGCCGCGACCGCCGCGACCCTTCACGCCTCGAGGCACACAGCCAGCGGCTGCTCCCGAGCGCCGCTTTCCGCCGCGGCCCGCTGTTCCCTCCACGGGCCCAGCCGTTCCGCAGAAGCGGACGTTCCGGCCCTCATCGGGCCCGCGGCGCGTGGCGTCTCCCGAACGCCCGGGGACGAAGGCCCCAGGAGAGAAGCCGTTCGCCCGGCCGGTGACGCCGTCAGTCCGCCCGCTCGCCCCGACCGCGAAAGCGAAGCGGACGCCCGCGGCCGCGCTCACGAGGACGCCGCAACGCTCCGCCGTTCCCATCATCGACATGCAGTCCGCTGGAGCGTCTGGGCTGCCGCGGAGCCGTCGCTCCTCGACCCTGCCCGAGGGGCCGTTCGCCGTTCCCATCTCCACGATGGACTGGCTGGTCTCGCGCGAGAGCCCGGCCGTGCGCTTCGTGACGCTACGCGACCTCCTCCAGCGCCCGCCGAAGGACATCGAGCTCCGCAAGGCGCGCCAGGGCCTGGCGACGGATCCTTACCTGCGCGACGCGCTGCCTCTGCTTCGGCGCGCGCTCCAGCAGGGGCCTCTCGACACCCACTACGGCGGCGGCCTCTGGCAGACTCTGTTTCTCCTGGATCTCGGCTGCGATGCCTCGCAGCCGGAGCTCGCACGGTCCGGTGACGCGCTCCTGGCCTGGTGGCAGCGGACGTTCGTCGAGATCGAGCGCAACCAGGATTCCCGCATCGACCTGGGTCTCTTCTCGCAGAGCCTTCGCGCCCTCGTGCGCCTCGGCTATGGAGAGGATCCGAGGGTCCTCGCCGGGGCCGAGCTCGTGGCGCGGCGCAGGATCGCCTCCTCGGCGGCCGCGCTCGACCCCGCTCCGCTCGTCAAGGACCTCCTGCTCTTCTCGGAGATTCCCAGACCTCTCTGGCGGCCTCTGATGCATCAGGCTTCCGAGTTCACCGTCACGCGGCTCCTCGCGCCCGGGGTCGCGCTCGAGACCCGGCTCAACTTTCCGAACGCCGACGAGACCGATCTCCTCGAGGCGCTCTGGGCCCTCTCGCGGTGCGGCGTTTCCCGCAAGCCGGAGGTCGAGCCGCTCCTCGGAAAGCTCGCCTCGCGAGCCGATCACCGCGGCCGCTTCCGGCTCGACGTGCCCCAGGCGGCAAAGCTCCCGCTTCCCCTCGAACGCGACGGGGAACTTTCCCGCTGGGTGACGGTCCGAGGACTGTGCGTGATGCAGCATTTCGCCGGTCTCACCGTGGCAGAGAAGAAGCCGTGACACGTCGCTCCCGCAGGGCGCTCGCCGCGCTTCTCGTGGGGGCCCTCTCTCTCGGGGCCTGCGAGCGGGATCCCGAGAAGGGACCGCTCCGGCCCAAGTCCCATGGCTACAGGGCTCACGTCACCGTGAAAGACCACGGGAAGGTCGTCTCGGAATTCGAGATCGCCGTGCGCGGCGACCGCTTCCGTAAGGAGCCCGTCAAGGGCCAGCCAGGTCCCGTTCTCATCCAGGATCTGTCCTCCCGAAAGGCCGTGGAGCTCGACCCCGCGGCGAAGACGTTTCGCGAGGTGCCCTTCGTTCCCCTGGACACGATCCTGCCTTCGCATCCCCTCACGCCGGGCTTCAGCTATTTCGAGGAAGCGCGCCGCCGTGGCGTCACGGAATACGCCCGCGAGAGCGACACGATTTACGCAGGGCATGTCTGCTGGCTGTCGCGCTACGAGGATCGGCCCGAAGAGGAGCAGAGCCCCACGACGACCTACTGGGCCGCTCCCGACCTCGACCTCCTCGTGATCCGCGTGGACCGCGAGCAGCGTAAGGACGGTGTGCTCGTGCTCGACGCCTCGACCCAATTCACCAACGTGCGAATCCAGGCCCTCCCGTCTCTCTTCCAGGTGCCGAAGGGCTACGCGAAGCGCTGAGCAGCCGTTGGGGCGGCATCGAACGGGCGAACCGCGGCACGAGCCCTGCTACCATCGCGGCGGTTTGGCCCAATGATTCTCCTCAAGAGGAGTCTTCGATGAACAAGTCGCGCCCCACGTTTTCCGTTCTGACCGCAGCGATGGCCCTCGCCGCTCTCCCGCTTCTTGGAGAGACGCCCAAGGACCCGAAGTCTCCGGTCGCCGGGTTCGCCGACGGAAAGGGACCCACCGGGCCCGTCACACTCAAGATGATCTCCCCGAAGCAGGATGAGGTCCTCCCGATCCCCGACGGAGCGAAGGGCGCCCGGGTCGAGGTGAAGGTCGAGCTCACGGGGATCGAGCTCTTCAAGGACGAGGCGACGAAGTCGGCTCAGGCCATCACCCTCATCCTGAACAACCAGGCCAAGTCGTTCGACATCACCGAGGTCGGCAAGCCGTTCGTTTTCCCCAGCCTCCCGAAGGGCACGCACACGCTCCGCGCCATCGTGACCCGGCCCTGGGGCGAGACCATCAAGGAGCCCGCGGCCTTCTCGCAGATCACGTTCCACGTCGGCGAGAAGGACGGCAAGAACACACCGGTGACCGACCTTCCCGTCCTCACCGTGGTGCGGCCCGACGCGAAGATCCCGAAGGCGAAGGCCGAGAAGATCGTCATCGACACGCACGTTGCGGGCTGTGAGATCGCGCCGGAATCGGTCGAGAGCTCGTGCCGGCTCATCTATCGCCTGAACCAGGATCCAGAGGTCACCATCGAGAAGTGGGAGCCCATCACGCTCACGGGTGTTCCCGTCGGCAAGCACAGCTTCACCGTGGGGCTCCGCCGTAGCGGAAAGTTCTTCGACAACGATAAGTTCGCGCTGCTCTCGTTCTGGTTCGAGGTGACCGAGGGCGAAGCGGCAGCGGCTGCGGCTCCGGGCGTCCCGCCCTCCGCACCCGCTCCCGCTGCCGCAGCCGCGCCGAAGTAAATGGCCCTCGTCTACGGCGGGCGGGACGGCACGCGCCCCGTCACGGTCGATCCTCCGCTGGTGCTCGCGCCCATGGCCGGCATCACCGACATGACCTACCGGCTCCTCCTCCGCAGGATCGGCGGGGTGGGCCTCGTGACGATGGAGTTCGTATCGTCCGAGGGACTCACCCGCGGGAACAGGGGCACGGAACGGCTGCTCCGCTACGACCCGGCCGAGAGGCCGCTCTCGATCCAGATCTACGGCGCCGACGCCGACCGCATGCAGATCGCTGCCGCCCGCGTCGAGGAGATGCAGGTCGACGTCTGCGACATCAACATGGGCTGCCCGGCGAACAAGGTGCTCAAGGGCTGCGCCGGGGCCGCCCTCATGCGGGATCTCGGCAAGGCCAGAGAGATCATCGCCTCTTGTAAGAAGGCGCTTCCAACGACCCCCCTGACCGTGAAATTTCGCGCGGGCATCAGCGACGAGAAGATCAACTTCGAGGAGCTGGGGCGGATCTGCGAGGGCGAGGGCGTTTCCGCCGTGGCGCTCCATCCGCGCACCGCGAAGCAGATGTACAGCGGCCGGGCCGACTGGTCGCGCATCGCGCGCCTCAAGGAGGCCGTTCGGGCGATTCCGGTGGTGGGGAACGGCGACATCGAGACGCCCGAGGACGTGCTCCGCATGTTCCGGGAGACGGGCTGCGATGCCGTGATGAGCGGCCGCGCCACGATGAAGAACCCGTGGATCTTCCGGCAGGCCGCGGCGCTCCTCAGGGGAGAAACCTACGAGCCCGCGACACTCGACGAACGGCGGGACGTGATCCTCCAGCACTTCACGCTGATCCAGCGGGACGACTTCGACCTGCCGCGCGTGATGATGACGAAGCTCCGCACGTTCACGGGCTGGTACACGCACGGCGTCCCCAACGGGGGAGAGCTGCGCCGGCAGATCTCGGGGCTGGATTCGCCCGCGGCTTTTCTCGAGGCCGTCGAGACGTTCTTCGAGCGCACGAAGGCCTGGATCGCGACGAAGCCCGAACGCGAGCTGGCTGTAGCGTAGGCCGCCTAGGCCGCCTAGGCCGCCGGCTCGAGCCGCTCGAGCCGTTCGAGAGCCCGGTCGTGGAGTCGCGAAAGCGACAGCAGCGCGCACACGGCCCCGACGAGCGCGAGCGCCATGTCTTTCTGCGTGTCCCACGGATCACCCTGAGTGCCCAGGAACGCTTCGGCCGCCTCGCCCGTGCCCAACGCCGCGCCCCACTCGATGAGCTCGTAGAGCGCGCTGACGGCGAGACAGAACGAGATCACCGTGAAGACCAGCCAGCGGCCGCGCCGAAGCGGCGAGCGCCGGAGCAGGATCTCGCGGGCCGCGATGGCCGGCACGAACCCCTGCGCGAAGTGGCCGATGCCGTCGTAGGGGTTCCGCGCGAGGCCGAAGAGATCCTGCATCGCGAAGCCCAGGGGCACTTCGGCATACGTGTACCTCCCGCCACCATGAGGATCACGGCGTGCACCGCGATGAGAACGGTGAGCAGGAGCGTGAGCGGGAAACGGCGTCTCGTGGCAATGAGAAGAGGCACCACGACGAGGACGGGGGCGACCTCGAGGAGCCAGGTGAAGCGGTCTCTGGGGGCGATGCCCGACCACACGAGCACGGCCGTCACGAGGGTGAGGAGCGCGATCTGGAGCTTCACCCGGCGTGCCCCCTACCAGCGCGCCGGCTTCGCGCCGCCGGCGAGGGGGCCCACGTACGGCTTGCCCTTCGTCGTCTTCACCCCCTCGGCTCGGGCCCCGGCCACCTTCGCGGGTGGGCGGCATCCGCGTTCACCCGCATGGTGGTGGCTTCGTAGCCGCCTTTACGAAACAGCTCAAGCGCGGTATCGAGAATGAGTTCGCGCGTCTGCTCCCCTCGCGGGCTAGGGTGCGAGGCGGCTTCCACGGTTCAGCTCCGAGCCGGTGGTGCTGCCATTGGGTGCGTCGGAGCTGGCATTGGCATGTACACGTCGTCTCGTGGGC
>CAZXSG010000195.1:0-6982 GCA_964643185.1 uncultured Holophagales bacterium | reverse complement strand
ACGAACCTCTCGTTCCGCCTCACGGCTCCGAAGAAGGTGGGCCTCGCGGCGTTCCGCATCACGGCGCGGAGCGGCGATTTCTCCGACGGCGAGCTGCGTCCCGTGCCGATCCTGCCGAGCCGCATGCACCTCGTGCAGTCGCGCTTCGTGACGCTCCGGAACAAGGACCGCAAGGTCCTGAAGTTCGACGACCTCGCCAAGGACGACGATCCCTCCCGCATTGACGAGCAGATGGTCGTGACCGTCGACGCGCAGCTCTTCTACACGGTGCTGCAGTCGCTGCCGTACCTCGTGAACTACCCGTACGAATGCACGGAGCAGACGCTGAACCGCTTCGTCTCGACCGGAATCGTGTCGAGCATGTACAAGGACTACCCGGCGATCGCGAAGATGGCGACGGAGATGTCGAAGCGGACGACGCCGCTCGAGACCTGGGATTCCGTGGACCCGAACCGCAAGCTGCAGCTCGAGGAGTCGCCCTGGGTACAGTCCTCCAAGGGCGGCACGGACGCGGGCCACGGGCTCTCGAACGTGCTCGACCCGCGCGTGGCGAAAGCCGACCGGGATGCGTCTCTGGCCAAGCTTCGAAAGGCACAGACCGCCAGCGGCGGCTTCCCGTGGTGGGCGGGCGGTCCGCCCTCGCCCTACATGACGCTCTACATCATGCACGGCTTCGCCAAGGCCATCGAGTTCGGCGTGGACGTTCCGAAGGACATGGTCCAAGCCGGCTGGCGCTACCTCGGCCAGCACTACCAGGGCGAGCTCCAGCGCATGATGGCCGACGACTGCTGCTGGGAGTTCCTCGCCTTCCTCAACTACGTGGCGAGCTGCTACCCCGACGAGTCCTGGACGAACGGCGCGCTGCCCATGGAAGAGCGCACGAAGATCCTGAACTTCTGCTTCAAGCACTGGAAGCAGCACAGCCCGTATCTCAAGGGCTACCTCTCGCTCACGCTCAAGCGCATGAACCGCGAGAAGGACGCGCGCCTCGTATGGGAGAGCGTGATGGATTCCGCCAAGTCGAACGAGGAGCAGGGCACGTTCTGGGCCCAGGAAGACCGCTCCTGGCTCTGGTACAACGACACCATCGAGTCGCACGCGTTCGCGCTCCGCACGGTGATGGAGCTGACGCCCGAGGAGCCCAAGAAGGACGGCCTCGTGCAGTGGATCCTCCTCAACAAGAAACTCAACCAGTGGAAGTCCACGCGGGCCACGGCCGAGGTCATCTACTCGCTCCTTCACTATCTGAAAAAGGAAGGCGCGCTCGGAATCCGCGAGGACGCGACGGTGACGATCGGGAGCCAGAAGGTCCAGTTCGTGTTCGAGCCTGATTCCTACACGGGCAAGAAGAACCAGATCGTCGTCTCCGGAGACAAGATCGATCCGAAGACGAGCTCGACGGTCGTGGTCGAGAAGGAGTCCAAGGGCTTCGCGTTCGCATCGGCCACGTGGCACTTCTCCACCGAGAAGCTGCCGGCCGAGGATCGCGGCGACTTCTTCAACGTCTCGCGCACGTACTTCAAGCGCGAGAACGACGGGAAGCAGTGGACGCTCAAGCCGCTGGCCGACGGCGCGAAGCTCGAGCCCGGCGACCAGATCGAGGTGCACCTCTCGCTCCGCACGAAGCACGCGGCCGAGTACGTGCATCTCAGGGATCCGCGGGCCGCGGGTCTCGAGCCCGAGAACGCGGTATCGCGTTACAAGTGGGATCTCGGCATCGGCTGGTACGAGGAGGTCCGCGATAGCGGCACGAACTTCTTCTTCGAGTGGCTGCCGCAGGGCGAGTACGCGTTCAAGTACCGGCTTCGCGCGAACATGGCGGGCACGTTCCGCATCGGCCCGGCGACGGTGCAGTCGATGTACGCGCCGGAGTTCACGGCCTACTCGACGGGCTACGTGATGAAGATCTCCCCGAAGTAAGCATGCGCGTCGTCTGCCTTTCGGACACGCACGGAAAGCACGGGTCGCTCTCGGTTCCCGAGGGCGACCTCCTCGTTCACGCCGGCGACTTCACGCGCAAGGGCGCGGTGGAAGAGGTCGCGGCGTTCGCGGGCTGGATGCGCTCGCAGCCGCATCCCCACAAGGTGCTCGTGGCCGGGAACCACGACTTCCTGTTCCAGAACGAGCCTCGGCTCGCGAGGGAACTGCTCGACGGACTCACGTACCTCGAGGACGAGGGGACCACGGTCCTCGGGCTGAGCATCTGGGGGAGCCCGTGGCAGCCCTGGTTCTTCGACTGGGCGTTCAACCTCAAGAGGGGAGCGCCGCTGGCCGCGAAGTGGGCGCTCATTCCCGAGCGAACGGACATCCTGGTGACGCACGGGCCGCCTCGCGGCATCGGCGACCGTGTGGACGGAACCATTGCCAAGGCGGCGGGCGTGCTCATGGGGCAGGGCGAGGAGGTCGGCTGCGACGATCTCCTCGCGAGGGTCCTGGAGGTGCGGCCGAGGCTTCACGTCTTCGGCCACATCCACGAGGGCTACGGCCGTGTGGAGCGGGACGGCATCACGTACGTGAACGCGTCGAACTGCGACGTGAAGTACCGTCCGGTGAACGCGCCGATCGTCGTCGACCTGTAGTAATCCTGGGGGTTTCTCGATCCCCCTAGGCCCCCACGGGGGAGAGTGATCCTGGGGGTTTCTTGATACCCCTCTCGTCTACCAGACGACGGGGCCGCCTCCCGTGCCGCCGCTCTGCATCTCCACCCAGACGAGGATGCTGACGCGCTCCTCCCAGGTGGCCACCTGCGCCGCCTGCTGGAGGAAGCTGCGCTCGGCTTCGCCCAGGTCGCGGAAGACGCCGATGTCGTGGGCGATCTGCATGAAGTCCACAGCTGTCGGATCCGCCGCTCCGGCCTTCGCCGGAATCGCAGAGGCCGTGCCCATGACCTCCTGGCGGAAGCGCTTGCCGGGCTCGGCCGCGGGGACGTCGAAGAGCCGCTTGATGGGCCGCGTGAGCATGGCCTGCGAGGCCGTGAGGTGCGCCGGATCCGCGGGCTGCGGCACGAAGAAGATGAGCTGCGGGGTGAGCCGCGGCAGCCGGTAGCCGGCCTTCTCGAGGACGTTGAGCGCCTCGGCGGTCCGCCTCAGGATCGCGATGCGGTCGATCACCGGAGCGTTCGGACGCTCCTCGGCGAGGAACGCGTGGATGTCCTTGGCGCCCTCGAGGAGTGGCCGGAGGATCCACACGATGTACTTGGCGTTCGTGCCGCCGGGCTCCTCGCGCACGAGGTCGCGGAAGCTGCCGGGGAAGAGCTCCGGGTGCGTGAGACGCACCTCGTTGAGATCGCGGAGCAGCTCGGCGCGGTTCTCGTAGAACGCCCGCTCCTCCTCGCGCGTCGCGAACGCGAAGGGAATGCCCACGAGGCGCCGGCCGAGCGGATCCTGCAGCTCGGCGATCGGGAGAACCTGCCCGTCGTTCGCCGGGCGGGGGGCGAAGTTGCGGTTCACGATGCGGTAGGGACCCACGTTCTCGATGACCGGCGGCTCGGCCAGCATCACCGAAGGGACCCGCAGGTCTTCGGCTTTCGCGATGAGCGCTTCCGATTCCTCGTGGCTCAGGGACTCCCGCAGGTCGCGCACGGTGCGCATCACGGCCGGCAGCGAGGGGCGGGTCTGCCAGTAGCTCTCGCACATCGAACGGATCAGCACCTGGAGCGCGAAGGGGAGAGCGTCGGTGAACTCCAGCGCCACCGCGTCGCCCGAGACCTTCTTGTCGAGAAGCGACGTCATCGTGGTGAGGAAGTTCTTCGGAAAGCCCCCGGTCGCAACGCGCGCGAGCGTGAGCCCGAGCGCGAAGACGTCTTTCGTCATCACCATCTGCCGCGCGTCGTTCAGGTTGTCCGGCACGTACTGCTGGAAGTTCTCGGGCGGCATGTAGGGCAGCGTTCCCTCGAGGCCGTTGCCCAGCGTGTACTGCTCGATCTGCTCCTCGGGCGTCGAGATGATGTCGAAATCGATGAGCGTGACGCGCACGCTCTTCGAATCGCCGCCGTACGTCGTCTCCTCCACGCAGAAGTTCTCGGGCTTCACGTCGGCGTGGATGAGGCCGTGCCGGTGCAGGAAGTGGAGGCCGCGGGCCGCGTGGTAGGCGAAGTCGAGGAACGCGCCGAACGTGAGGCCGTTCTCGCTCACGTAGCGCATCAGCGACGTCCCGGGCGCGAAGTCGAACACCTCGCAGCGCTCGCCGTCGAGCGTGCCCGTGGCCCAGAAGCGCGGAATGACCGGATGCCGGGGGAGCTTGAGGAGCCGGCTCCGGAGCAGCTCGTCGCGCCGCTTGCGGTTCGACTCGGCCATCGCGCTCTCGGCCGGCAGGTGCTTCCTCACCACGATGAGGCGGTTCACGAAGCAGTCCCGCGTTCTCGCGACCATGTTCATGCCGCCCCCGGCGAGCTTCTCGAGCGCGAAGACGGGGTAAGCCGCCGCGCGCCCGGAGATGTCGCTCCTGATGAACTGGACGGCCTCCTCGCCCGTGAGCGGCGGCCGGCCCAGCACCTTGCGGACCCCGCCGACCACCTGGGGCCACATCTCGGGGCGGCCCGCCAGCGCGACGGCGGCCCAATCGATGCGTTCCCGGGCCTTACGGGGAGACCTCAGCTCGAACGGAAGCGGCGCGGCATCACCTGTGATCATGATTGGGAAATCTAGCAGCTCGCGGGCGGTAAAGTAGGACATCGAAGAGACGGCGCTCACAGAACCGGTCGCGGGACCTCCGACGGGGGGCCCGGCGTTCAACCCCGCGACCCTCGTCGCGGAGCGCTACCGCATCGTCGAGTACATCGCGCGCGGGGGCATGGGCGAGGTGTACGAAGGGTTCGATCTCGAGCTCCGCCAGAGCGTCGCGCTCAAGTTCCTGAGGGCGCAGCTCGCCGCGGACCGCACGGCCATGCAGCGGTTCCGCCGCGAGATCGCGCTCGCGCGCCGCGTGACGCACCCCAACGTCTGCCGCATCTTCGACCTCGGGACGCACCGGCACGAGGGCGCCGACCACGTCTTCCTCACCATGGAGCTGCTCCGGGGCGAGACGCTGGAATCGAAGCTCCGGCGCGACGGGCGCATGGGCGAGGAGCAGGCTCTCGCCATCGTGGTGCAGATGGCCGAAGCGCTCGCCGCCGCTCACGAGGCGGGCGTCGTGCACCGGGATTTCAAGAGCGCGAACGTGATTCTCGTGCCCGCTTCCAACGGAGTGCGGGCCGTCGTGACCGACTTCGGCCTCGCGAGGACGTACACGCCCGAGGACGGCGTGAGTCTCTCGGTGACCGGCACCGACCTCGTGGTCGGCACGGCGTCGTACATGGCTCCCGAGCAGGCCGAGGGCTTTCCCGCGGGGCCCCGCTCGGACCTCTACTCCCTCGGCGTCGTGATCTACGAGATGGTGACCGGCGTTCTGCCGCACTCGGCCCCTACGCCCATGGCGATCCTCGTGAAGCGTCTCAAGGAGCCGCCGCGTACGCCCCGTGCCTTTGCGGCCGATCTCTCCCTCCGCTGGGAAGCCGCGATCCTCCGCTGCCTCGAGCTGCGCCCGGAGGACCGCTTCACCACCGGGGACGAGATCGTCGCCGCGCTGAAGAGCACCGCGGCCATCGTGCCGCCGCCTTCGCGCGTGCGCCGCACGTCCTCGGCCGAGACCCGGCTTCACACCGTGCTCCTCCTCAGGATCGACGGCCTGTCCGAGCACGACATGGAACGCGCGAAGCGGCTCGTGAAGGAGTTCACCGAGGAGCGTGGCGGCCGCATCGCGGCGCCTTCGGGCCGCACGCTGGCTTCGGTGTTCCTGCGTCCGGCCGACGGGGTCGCCGCGGCTCTGCTCCTCCAGGAGGCGCTCACTGCGCTCACCCGGGAAACGAAGACGCCGACGTCGATCCGCGCGAGTCTCCATCTCGGAGAGGTCGTCCTCGAGGAGGAGCCGGGCGCGCCCCCGGGGATCTCGGGCAACGCGCTCCGCACGGCCGTGCGTCTCGTGAACGCCGCGCGGCCGGGCCAGGTGCTCCTCTCGGCGGCGACCATGGGCCTTGCACGCGACGGACTCGTGGAGGACGACGAGCTTTCGCCCCGCGTGCGCTGGAAGAGCTACGGCGCCTGGAAGCTCGCCGAGGATGCCGAGCCGCTGGAGATCTGCGAGGCCGGCCTGCCCGGGCTCTCCGCGCTGCGCGAGCCCGAGAAGAGTGCCGTCGTGAGGCCGGCGGCGCCGAAGCCCGCGCGGGCGCGTCTATTGGCCGGGCTCTCGGGGCTCGTCGCGCTTCTGGTGCTCGTGGCGTTCACGCTCGGCCGGCAGGAGACGGAACAAAGGCCGCCCGAGATCGCGGCGGCGAAGAGCTCCACGCGGAGATCGGTCGCGGTGCTCGGGTTCAAGAACCTCTCGTCCCGCCCGGAGGTCGCCTGGCTGAGCACGGCTCTTTCCGAGATGCTCTCGGCGGAGATCGGCGCGGCGGCCGAGCTGCGCTCGATCTCGGGCGAGAACGTCGCGAGGGCCCGGCAGGAGATGGGGCTGCCCGAAGCCGAGACGCTCGCGAAGGACTCCCTCGAGAAGCTCCGCACGAACCTGGGAGCCGACCTCGTGGTCGTGGGCTCCTACGTGGTGATCGGTCCCGCCCCGCGGGCGATCGGCGAGGGAAGCGGAGCCCAGCTCCGGCCCATCCTCAACCTGCAGGACACCGTCTCGGGCGAGACCGTGGCGTCGGTGAGCGAGACGGGCACGGAAGCCGAGGTGCTGGCTCTGTCTTCGCGGGCGGGGGCGAGGCTGCGGGAGGCGCTCGGAGCGTCCACGGCCGCCGCGCTGCCCAGCGGCGCGGCTCGCGGTGGACTGCCGGTCGACGTCGCGGCTCTCCGGGCCTATTCCGAAGGGCTCTCCCGCCTTCGGGCCTACGACCTCAATGGCGCTCGTGGGTCCCTCGAGGAACCCGTGCGGCGGGATCCCCGGAACCCTCTCGCGCCATCCGCCCCCGCCCAGGGGTGGTCACGCCGCGGGTACGACGGGCGGGCCC
>CAZXSG010000194.1:2310-6997 GCA_964643185.1 uncultured Holophagales bacterium | reverse complement strand
GGAGAACATATTTCGGCTCAGTCACGTATCGTCTCCGAGAAGATGTTCGGCGCCTTCGGCGTAGATTTCCTTGAACGGATGACGGAGGCGGTGCGACGTACGGTGGTTGGTACAGTCCTCGTTTCGGTCATCGAGGGCGCGGTCATCGGCATCGGCTACATCGTGGCCGGAGTTCCCCAGCCCCTGTTGTTCGTCGTCGCGACGATCGTCCTGGGCTTCCTGGCCTCGAACTTCCTCACGAAGCACGCGTTCCTCCTCGTCGAGGCCGTCTTCACGCGGATCCCGTTCATCAAGCTCGTCTACTCGGCCTTCCGGGATCTCGTGGGCGCTTTCGTGGGCGAGAAGAAGAGCTTCGACAAGCCGGTCCTCGTGGCGCTCGGAGACGGCTCGCTCGTGATGGGTTTCGCCACGCGCGACGGCCTCGCCGCGATCGGCCTCCCGGACCACGTCGCGATCTACTTTCCTCAGGCTTATGCGTTCGCCGGGCACGTCGTGATGTTTCCCAGGGAACGGGTCACACCGCTCGCGATTCCTGCCGGCGACGCGATGACGTTCGTGCTGTCGGGAGGCGCCGCGGGCCTCCAGCCCGGAGCGGGCGCGGCAAAGACCGCTCAACCGTGACGGCGGCTCTCCTCGAGCGCTTCGTGGACGCACTGTTCGCGCGGCACCTCGCCGAGCTGACGTTCAGCGAGGTGCGCAAGTCGCTCCAGGCGCTCTCTTCGCTCTATGTGGAGCGGCGCGAGAAGCTCCCCGAGGGCGCCGTCTTCGACGGCCGGGGCAAGCGCGCGGCGTTCGCCGTCTTCTACGGTCCGCTGCACTTCGAGACGGCGCGTCTCGTCGCGGGCGGGCTCGGGCGCGCGTCCACGAAGCGCATCGTGGACCTCGGCTGCGGCACCGGCGCCGCCGGAGCGGGCCTCGCGCTCGCGGTACCGTCTCCCGCGCCACGCATCACGGGCGTCGAGCGGAGCTCCTGGGCCGCGCAGGAGGCCCGCTTCACGTACGAGACGCTCGGCGTGAACGGACGCGCGCGGAGCGGCGACCTCTTCGCGGAGAAGCTGCCGGGATCCGGCGAGACTGTGCTGCTGGGCTGGGTCGTCAACGAGCTGACGACGGAGCTTCGCGCGAAGCTCCTCCCGACACTCTTCGCGTGCGGGGCAGAGCTGCTCGTCGTCGAGCCCATCGCGACGCGCCTCCTGCCCTGGTGGTCCGAGTGGCGGGAGGCCTTCGAGGGCCGGGGCGGGCGCGCGGACGAGTGGCGTTTTCCCGCCGTGCTTCCCGATCGGCTGAAGGAGCTGGACCACGCGGCCGGGCTGCGCCACGACGAGCTGACGGCCCGGAGCCTGTACCTGCCCTCGAGGACGACATCAGGATGATTCCTGGCGGCAACCTCCTGATCGCCGAGGACGAGGAAGCCATCGTCCACTGGATGGGCCTCGCGCTGCCGCGCCTCGGCTACACCGTGCGCATCGCGCGGACCGCGAAGGAGACGCTCGAGACGTTCGAGGCCGAGCCGGACTGGCCGGCGGCGCTGCTCCTCGATCTCACGTTTCCCGACGGCTCGGGCTTCGACGTCTTCCGGAGAGCGCGGGCGCTGCGACCCGATCTGCCCGTGCTGGTGATGTCGGGCACCGCGGATGTCGACTCCCTCACACCGCTCGAGAGCGCCGGCGCGCGCTTCGTATGGAAGCCGTTCGGTCTCCCCGACCTTCGCGCGGCACTCGAGTCCCTACCGCAGATCTAAGGCCTCCCCGGGGGGCTGGGGATCGAGAAACCCCCAGGATCGACGCCCCCCGGGGGGGTCTGGGGGGATCGAGAAACCCCCAGGATCAAAGTTAGTCTCCGAAGCCGGGCGCCAGCATGGCCACGAACCGCCCGGGCCCGCGGATGCCCCCGCCCGTCGGCGAGCGCTAGGCCTCTTCGGCGAGCACCCGGCCTTCGTCCCCGCCCACGAGCGCGGCCCGCCGGGCGCGCGCGTCCGTGGCGTAGGCTGCCATACGCGAGACGCCGAATCCCAGCTCCGCCTGCGACAGCAGGGCCTTCGCCTTCTCGTGATCCCCTTCGGTCTCCGAGATGCCGGCGCGGAGAAGCGCCGCGAGGGGGTCGGCCCACAACGCCTTCTCGAGCTCCATCTTCTTTGCGAGCCCCGACACGAGGGCGAGCTTCCGGCTGCGCTCGGCGGAGCGGAGCGGATACGTGCGGGCGGCGGCCAGCGCCGCGCGCGCCCGTCGGTGCAGGGCACCGATGCGGACGAGCTGGATGCGCAGGAGCAACGAGCGGTCCAGGTCGCCCCAGATCCGCTCGATGCGATCCGCAGCCTCCCGCGCGCTTCCCAGGTAGAGGTCGATCTCGATCTCGGCGAAGAGCCGCCACACGTGCTGGACGTGGAAGCCCGAGGTGGACCAGCGGGCCATCGCGCGGGCCACGTCCTCGCGGGCGCCGACGGGGTCGTCGAACGCGAGCCGCGCGAGGTACGCCACCCGGGTCGTGAGGCTCGTGACGGCGAAGAGGTCGCCGCGTTCCTCGGCCTCCTTGAGGAGCTGCGGGAGGCGCCCCGAGAGCGAGCGGAAGTGGCCCAGGTAGTAGAGAGAGAGAAGCGAGAAATACTGCGCGTTGAAGAGCTCCCAGGAGACACCGGAACACTCGGTGCGCAGGATGTCCTCGGCCTCGGTGGCGAGAAACGTCGCCTCGTCGAAGCGCCCCTCGAGAGCCGCCGCGATCCCGGCGATGAGCATCACGAAGCCCTTGGCGTGGGGTTCGTTCGAGATCTCCGCGGCCCGCCGCGCCGACTCCAGCCTCTCGGTGACCTCGTCGTGCGCGGAGACGCCCGAGGTCGCGAGGTAACCCACCTCGAGGCCCAGAGCCCGCGCGACGCGGTAGGGCTCCCCCGCCTCGAGCGCGAGGAGCAGGTGCCGGGCCTGGAAATCCGCGCCGCGGATCGTGTCCACCATGCTGAGCCCGAGAGCCACCGCCCAGCACGTATCGATGCGCGCCAGCGTTCGGGCCGGCAGGTCGGAGGCCTTGCGCTCCTTCCACGAGAGGCCCCGGAGCTTCAGGCGCGCGCGGGTGAGGAGGAAGGAGCGGAGCGCCTGCCCCGGGCTCTTCGCGAGCTCCATGCCGACCGTCTTGAGCACCTTCGAGAGGCCCTCCAGCCCCTCGTCCACGTAGCCGCTTCGCAGAAGCTGCTCGGCCGCTCGGCGCGTCAGCTCGAGCGCGACGTCCTCGGGAGCGCCCTCGGCCGCCTGGCGGAAGGCCTCCGCCGCGTCGCGTCCCCGGCCCGCGTTGGAGAGCGCCTCGCCCAGCCGCCGCGCGAGCGCGCGCCTTCGCGGATCGCCCTCTCCCGCGAGCGTGAGCGCGCGCCGGTAAAGCCGCACGGAGCGGTCGAACGCCAGAGCCTTGGCGGCCCTCTCGGCGGCCTCCTCGGTGTAGCGGGCCGCGCGCATCGCGTCTCCCGCCTCCTCGAAGTGGTGCGCGAGCGTCTCGGCGTCGAAGTCCTCCCGCGCGGCCAGCGCCGTCGCGAGCCGCCAGTGGAGATCCTGCTTCTGGTCGGCCGGGAGGCGCGCGAGGAGCACGTCGCGAATGCGCGAGTGGTAGAGCTCGATCTCCTCGCGGCCCCTTCGCGTGCGGCTCCACACGAGATGCTCGGAGCGCAGGAGCGCGACGACCTTGCGCTCGTCGGCCTCGAGCCGCGCGGCCTCCTTGGTGACGTCGATGGGGATGGGCTGGCCGGCCACGGCGACCGTCTCGAGGAACCGGCGCACATCCACGGGCAGCCGCGTGATGCGCGACGCGATGACGGTGTCGAGCGACAGCAGGCCGCGGGAGCCCACGTCGCCCACGCGCGAGTGCCGCACGAGCTCCTCGATGAATGACGGGTTCCCGCCCGACTCCTGGGCCACGGCCTCGAGCCACTCGCGGGACACCGTCCGCTGCCTCGAGAGCGCGAGCGACTCGGCCATCTCCTCGGCCTCGGCGAGCGGCAGCTCCTCGAGGAGGATGCGGTGGATGTCGCCGGGCGAAGAGAGCGTCGTGCGCAAGGCGGCGAGCACGGGGCTCGACTCGCGCTCCTCGCTCCGGTAAGCGGCCACGAGGAGAAGCGGCGGCGCGGGCGGTGTGAGGATCTCGCCCAGGAGGAGCGCGCTGTCCACGTCGCCCCACTGGAGGTCGTCGATCGCGAGCACCACGAGGCCCCGCCGCGAGAGGTTGAAGAGCAGCTCCTTGAGCGCCGCGAAGGCGCGCCGGCGCAGCTCCTGTGCCTCGGGCATGCCGAGCAGCTCGCGCGCGGCCTCGTGCACGGCGGGCACCTGGAGGAGCACCGGAAAGAGCCGCGCGAGCGCGAGCGTGTGGCGCGGCAGGAGCGGCGCGACCTCCTCGGGCCTTCGCGCGAGGAGCCATTCGCACAGGGAATCGAGGACGCTGTCGACGGCCTTGTAGGGCACGGATTCCTGCTGGTAGCAGCGGCCCGTGAGGACGATCGCGTCGTTGTCGCGCGAGGAGAGCCGCTCGAGGAACTTCGTCACGAGCGCGCTCTTGCCCATGCCCGAGCGGCCCTCGACGAAGACCGTGACCGTCCTTCCCCGCCGCGCCGCCTCCGTGGCCGAGGCCAGGATCGCGAGCGGGCCGTCACGGCCCACGAAGACGCCCGCGCGCACGGGCCGGGGCAGGATGCGGCGGACGCCGGTGGAGTCGT
>CAZXSG010000194.1:0-2300 GCA_964643185.1 uncultured Holophagales bacterium | reverse complement strand
GTCCGTGGATCGTGACGGCCGTGCGGATTCCCGTGATCTTCTTGAGGATCAGCCGGCCGGGCGGACGGGTCTTCGGGTCCCGCGCGAGGAGCTCCCGGCACAGGCGGTCGAGGTCGTCGGGCACGTCCGGGAAGGAGTCCGACACGGAAGGAGCGTCGAACCACTGCTTGGAGACGAGCACCTCCATGGCATCGCCCTGGAACGGCAGGCGCCCCGTGAGGACCTCGTAGAGCATCGAGCCGGCCGAGTACCAGTCGCTCTCCTCGGTGCCGGCCTTTCCGCGGGCCTGCTCGGGGGACATGTACGCGGGTGTGCCCGCGGCCTCGCTTCCCGAGGAGCCGGTGTCTTTCCTGAGATCGCGGAGGAGGCCGAAGTCCAGGAGCTTGGCCTGCCCCGAGGGCAGGACGAGGACGTTCGAGGGCTTCAGGTCGCCGTGCAGGCGGCCCTGCTCGTGGAGGTACACGAGCCCCTCGCCGAGCGACGCGAAGACCTTTCTCACGCGCGCGATCCAGATCGCCGGGTCCTCCTCGGGATCCCTCTTCAGCGCCTCGGCGAGGGAAACGCCGGGCACGAGCTCCATCGTGTAGTACCAGCGGTTGTCCTCGTTGAGGAGCTCGTAGAGCGCGACGAGGTTGGGGTGCGAGAGGTCCGCGAGCTGGCGGAACTCCTTCTTGAAGCGGTAGAGCGCGTCCGCGTCGCCCTTGTGGAGCGCCTTCAGCGCGAGCTGCGCCTTGCGCTCGCGATCCCACACCTCGTACACGGTTCCGTAGGCGCCCTCGCCCAGCTTTCGCTGGAGAACGAAGCGCTGCGGAGCGCGCGGATTCAGGCCGTCCACGGACGACAGTCTATTTCGGGAGCGGCCCCTTCATAATCACTTCACGCATGACACCCGCCGGCCGAACCCCGGAATCCTCCCCCGCGCCGGTGGCCCAGCCGCTGGGCCGCATCCTCGTGGTGGACGACAACGAGCTGAACCGCGACCTCCTCGGCCGCCGGCTGGTGCGCGCGGGCTACGCCGTGGAGATGGCCGAGGACGGCCACCAGGCGCTGGCCCTCGTGAGGGACCAGAACTTCGACTGCCTGCTCCTCGACGTGATGATGCCGGGCATCAGCGGCCTCGAGGTGCTCCAGGAGATCCGCAAGGGCTTCACGATGTCGGAGCTACCGGTGATCATGGCGACGGCGCGGGACGGCAGCCAGAACATCGTCGAGGCGTTCTCCCTCGGCGCGAACGACTACGTCACCAAGCCCCTCGACTTCGCCGTCGTCCTCGCGCGCATGCGCACGCAGCTCTCGCTCAAGCGCGCGACGGAGGAGATCTCCAAGCTGAACCTCCGGCTCGTGGAGGCGCAGGAGCGCATCGCGAACCTCATGCAGTCGTCCACCGAGGCCGTGAAGAACGTCCCCGCCTGGGCGCGCGAGGTCTCCGTGGAGCTCACGAACGTTCTGGGCGTTCCCGAGATCGGCGTCTTCTCGCTGGATGGCGACGCCATCCTGAGGCTCTTTCCCGGCACCGCACCGGCGCCGGGACCCGACGACGTGAAGGCTCTCCGCAAGAACCTGACGTTTCTTCCTCGCGATGCCGACACGCTCGTCCCCGTCTCGGGCATGTCGGGCGAGATGCTCGGCGTCCTCGTGCTCGTGGGGAAGGGCCGCGCGTTCTCGACCGACGAGCGCAGGCTCGTCGCGAGCTTCGCGCACCAGCTGGGCGGAACGCTCGAGCTCGTGAGAACGCGCAAGGAGCTCGAGAAGGCCCGCGACCGCAAGACCACGACGCGCAAGGGCATGCTCGACCGCGGAGTCGACCTCGCGTCGATCTACCCCGTGTGCGGCGCCTGCTACGACCAGAAGCACACGACCTGCCGGTCCGACGGGCGGCCGCTCGACAACTCGCGCCTCCTGCCGTTCCGGGTCCTCGACCGCTACCGGCTCGTGCGGCTCCTCGCGACGGGCGGCATGGGCACGGTGTTCCACGCCTACGACGTGAAGCTCGACCGCAACGTCGCGGTGAAGATCCTGAACCCCGAGCACTTCGGCGACAGCGCCATCCGCATGCGCTTCGAGTACGAGGCCCGGGCCGTGGCCCGCATCGAGCACCCGGGCGTCGTCGCGCTGTTCGACACGGGTGAGCTCGAGGACGGCTCGATGTTCCTCGTGATGGAGAAGCTCGAGGGCTCGGACCTCTCGAACCTCCTCGCCGATTACGGCCGCGGCACGCCGAAGCAGGTCGCGCGCCTCCTGCGCCCCGGCGCGGCGGCTCTCTCGGCCGCGCACCGCGCGGGCGTTCTGCACCGCGACGT
>CAZXSG010000193.1:0-7040 GCA_964643185.1 uncultured Holophagales bacterium | reverse complement strand
GTGGGGACTGGACACCCGGTCGGGGGTGGGGGAGGGGCTGGTAGGGCCGGGCGCCGCCGCTCTGGTACTGCGCGCGTGTGAGCGGCTGGACGAGCGTGCCCACGTTGCAGGCGACGGCGAGCTGACCCGAGGCGAAGAGCGGGTGGATCGCGGAAAGGCCGGGGTGGAGCCCGAACGCCGTGCCGACCCGCGGCGGCGTGATGGAGAGGAGCTGGGCCTGCGGGATCGCGAGGCTCGCCGCGCTGCGCGCGTTCGCGTAGGACGCGTAGCCCGTCGCGTCGTTCGGAATCACCACGTTGTTGCCGTCGCAGCCGCCCGAGAGCGAGATGCACACGAGGGCTTTGAAATCGGTGGGGGCGAACGGATCGGCCGAGGCGTGGAGCGACAGGAGCCCCAGCTTTCCGAGGCCCGCGCGGAGGCCCGCGGCCGAGAGGGCCGCGCAGGACGCGTTGCGGAGGAAGTCCCTGCGAGTGTTGCGCATGTTCACGGCGTTCACCTTTCGACCTGGAACTGCGAGGACGTCGCGACGAGGTAAACCGCGGTGCGCGCCCGGAGGAGGGTGTTGGAGGCCGCCACGGCGTTCACCGCCGTGACGATGGTCGTCCGGGCGGTCGCCGACAGGGAGCCGCCCGTGAGCCGTCTCGCGGCCTCGTCGACGAGCTGAACCGGGTTCCCCGCGAGAGCCTGCAGGGGAGCGAGGTCGATGGACGTTCCGTTCGGCGCGTCGGTCGACACGCCGATCGTCGAGAACACGATGGTGTTCGTGAAGTTGGCCCGCGCGAGCGACGTCGAGGCCGAAAGGATTCCGAACTCGGGGCCCAGGACGGCGCCGGTGACGAGGTAGTCGGGCGGGTAGTAGCTGAAGACTGTCGCGGGGCGGAACACGTCCTGGTCCATCGGGGTCGTGCGCGGCGCGAGGTATCCGTCGCTCTGGCCCGTGCCGCTCGCGGCCCTCGGATTGAACGCCCGGAGGATCTGGTTCACGAAGAGGACGGGCTCCTTGAGCTTGCCGTAGGTGAGCCCACCGGGCGGCGTCGTGCGGGCCTCGGTGTCGAGGAGGATCGCCTTCACCACGGCGCCCAGGTTTCCCCGCACGCCGTTGCCGTCGTTCGCGAAGACGGCCGAGATGCGGGCCACGTAGGCGGGGCTGGGGTTCGACGTCACGAGCGACTGGATGAGCTGCTTGCCGATGAACGGGCCCACGTTCGGGTGCTGGAAGATGTTGTCGAGGGCCGCGTTCATGTCGACGGGTCCGGTCTGGCCCGCGGGGAGCGTGACGCCCGAGAGCAGCGTCTTGGCCGTCGTGTCGTGGTTCGCCGCGTTGAGAACCAGCGGCGAGGTGTAATTCACGATGCCGGGCGAGGGCTGCGCCGCGAAGCTCCACCCGGTGAAGACCTTCGTGAAGGCGTCCACCGTGGCCTGGTCGTACGTGGGCAGCGGTACGCCGCCCGCGTCGAGCTGGGGAGTGCCGTTCGCGTTCAAAACGTCGGTGCCAATCGAGAAGAGCTGGAGGATCTCCCGAGCGAAGTTCTCGTTGGGCCGCGTGCGCGTGCTCGAGGCCATGTCGAGGTAGCGGCCCATGGCCGGGCTCAGAGTGATGTCGCCGAGGAGCGTGCGGTAGCTGCCGAAGGCGCGCTGGTCGAGGATCGTGAGGTAGGGCGAGAGACGGCTCGGATGCGAGACGTCGCGGCCGGAGACGACGAGGATCTTGTAGAGCGCCCACGCGACGCGCTGGCGGAGCTGGTCGGGGGAATAGAGCGCCTTCGTGAAGAAGTGGCGCTGGAGCGGGTACATCGTGTAGTTGTCGCGGACGCACGTGCCGGTGCACGAGGAGGGCACGGCCTCGGTCTGGAGGGGAAGGACGGGCCAGCCGGTGGCCGCCGTGCCGATCTGCTCGTCGATCCAGGCCGCCGGGCCGATCGCCTGGATGCGCGCGATCACCGCGTCCGGGGGTCCCCACGTGGCCTGCTCGGCGAGGCGGAAGGCCTCGGCCGTCGAGACGGGCGGCGGGGGAGGTGTCGAAGGGTTCACGGTGATCGCGACGTCGTCCTGCGCGGAGAGCGCGGAGTCCGTGGCGGTGAGCCGGAGGACGTAGCTCCCCGAGGCCGAGAACGAAGCCGAAGTCGTCGCGCTGGACGCGTTGCCGAACGTCACGTTGCCGGGCCCGCTCACTTTCGTCCAGGTGACCGCGAGGGACGAGCCCAGGGGAAGGCCGTCGTCGCTGGCACTGCCCGCGAGGTTCGCGGCGGCGGGGAGCGTGATCGCGGCATCAGGGCCGGCGTTCACCTGGGGCGGCTGGTTCAGCACGATCGCCGGGGTGACGAAGTAGCCGTTGACGTCGAGGATGACGTGCACGGGAGAGTCGGAACCCGTCAGGTCCGCGTAGAGGATGAGGGCGCCCGCGGCCGACAGCCCCGATACCGCGTTGTTGGCTCGCGTGGCGCCGGGGGAGAAGCTCAGAGACGTGGCGGGCGGGCGGGCCGGCAGGCCCGCGGGGTAGATCGCGATCGTTCCGCCCGCCCCCGGATTCACGACGGTCACGTTCAGGGAGACCGCCGTCGCGCCCGTGGGCACGCTGCAGCGCGCGGTGAGCGTCACGGTCCGAGGGGTCGCGGACGAAAGCCCCGGCCCCCCGTAAGGCCCTGCGGGATCCCGCGTGTCGAGCGCGCGGCAGGGCGTCACCGTATAAAAACCGGATACCTGAGCGGCCGCGGGGGGCGCGGCGATCGAGGAGATCAGGGCGAACCAGGGGAGCAGCGCGCGGCGTCGCATCGTCGGGACCTCCGTTACGGAACGCTCCGAAACTAGGGCTCGGCCGCGGGCGATGCGAGAGCGAAAGACATTTCCTCCTCCGAATCGCAAGGTGTCCTCGACCCCCGGCCGACCTTTTCCTCGACTCTCGTCGAGCTTCATCTTGGAAACGCCGTCTCCATGGCAGACTTGCCGCGCATGCCCGCGGTCCTCGTCGCCGACGACTCACCGGCTTTCTGCCAGAAGGCGCGCGAGGTTCTGATGAAGCAGGGCTTCGAGGTGACGACCGCGTCGACGGGGCTGGAGGCCATCGCCGCGGTGCGCAAGGGGTCCTACGATCTCGTCACGCTGGACATCGAGATGCCCGAGATGGACGGGATCGAGGCGCTGCGCATCCTCCGCGTGATGATTCCCGAAGTGCCCGTGATCATGGTCTCGGGCGCCTCCACCGTGCACACCGCGATCTCGGCGCTGCGGCAGGGCGCGTACGACTACATCCTCAAGCCGTTCGACGCCGACGATCTCGCGCTCTCGGTCGCGCGGGCTCTCAAGCAGCGGGCGCTCGTGGAGGAGAACAAGAAGCTCGTCGCCGATCTCAAGCGCTTCAACGAGCATCTCGAGGAGCTCGTACGCGAGAGGACCCAGGCGCTCGAGCGCTCGGAGCGGAAGCTCCTCGACTACGCCCACGAGCTCGAGAAGGCGCACGCCGAGCTCGTCAACGGGCACGAGGAGCTGCGCGAGGCGTACCGCAAGCTGCGCGAGCTGGACGGTCTGAAGGCCAAGTTCATCGCGATCACGTCGCACGAGCTGCGCACCCCGCTCACCGCGATCTACGGCTACGCCGCGCTCGCGGCCGAAGGCAAGCTCCCCGAGGTTCAGCAGACGAAGGCCCTCCAGGCGATCCAGCGCAACGTGGAGCGCCTCGTGGCGACCGTCGGCGAGATCACCGACATCGCGAGGCTGAAGGACAAGCGGCTCTACCTGAGGCGCGAGAGCCTCGACCTGGGCGAGCTCCTCGCCGAGGTGGCCCGCGACTTCGCGCCTCTCTCGGAAGGCCGCCGGCTGACCGTGAAGACGCGCATCGCGGAGCCCCTGCCGCGCATCCTGGCCGATCGCGGGCGCATGCTCCAGGTTCTCCAGCACCTCGTGCTCAACGCGATTCGGTTCACGCCCGACGGAGGAGAGGTCGAGCTCACCGTCTCGCCGGTGGACGGGCCGCCGGAAAACCCGGTGAGAACGCTCGTCACCGTGTCCGACACCGGCATCGGCATCGACGACGACAAGCTCACCACGATCTTCGAGGAGTTCTACGAGGCCGGGCCATGGCAGCACCATCACTCGGGGCGTACCGCGTTCGGCTCCTCGGGGCTGGGCCTCGGGCTCTCCGTCGTGAAAGGGCTCGTCGAGGAGCACGCCGGGCGCATCTGGGCCCAGAGCGCCAAGAGCTCGGGCGGGAAGGGCTCCACGTTCTCGATCCTGCTGCCGGCGCTCGAGGCGGAGGCGGCGCCGTGAGCGGGAAGAGCCTCGAAGAAGATCTCCGCGAGGCACTGGACGCGGTGGCCCGCGCCGCCGAGACCCTCTCGGCGCTCGACGTCGAACGCATCGACGACAGCGCCGAGGCGCTCGCGATCTCGAGCCGCGACCTCAAGACGGCGATCCTCACGTTCGAGGCCATCTTCCTCGCGCGAGGAGAGAAGGCTCCGGGGCAGACCCCCGCGCCTCCGCTCGATTCGTTCGGCCCTCTTCGCCTCAAGAAATACCCGGTGACGCTCGTGAGCGAGCTCGAGCGGGAGCTCGAGACGTTTCCCCCGGGCGCGGATCCCAAGCGGCTCTCGCAGTTCAACCTCCTGGGTCTCTACTTCAAGCTGGCCGAGACGTTCCGTTTCGTGCAGTGGCTCGGGCGGAAGCTCACGCCAAGGGTGGGACGCAGGTCTTCGACGGTGGTTCCGAGGATCGTCGCCAGGAAAGAGGCCCCTCCGGAGCCGGAAGCCGTCGTCCCGGTCGATCCGCCCGAGCCCAACGCGCCCCCGCTCGAGATCCCGCCCGTTCCGACGGTGGCTCCGCCCCCTGCTCCTGCGCGCCCCGCAGCGCCGGCATCCGTGGCGCCCGTTCCGGGCTACGCACCGGTGAGTGCAACGCCGGCTCCGCGGGCGCCGATCGACCTGACGGCTTTCGAGACGCGCCCGGAGGAGAACGGAGAGCAGGTTTCGGCCGAGGGCCTTCTGGTGTTCCACGCGAGCGTCAAGGGTCCATCGTTCGCCCAGCGGACGGAGAACGACGACGCGTCGTGCGCGCTCCCGGTGAAGTCGGGGCTCACGTTCGCCGTCGCGTCCGCCCTTCCGACGTCGCTCGGAGGCCGTATCGCCGCCACGTTCGTGACGCGCACGTTCTGCCGGCTCGTGGCGACGGCGCTCGAGAGCGGGCTCGAGCCCGAGCGCGCGGTGTCGCAGGCTGCCGTCGGGACCCAGCAGCTCCTCGCGTCGATGCTGCGGGCGATCCTCTTCGCGGGGAACGACTCGCCGGCCCTCAAGACCCTGCGCGGAAGCCTGCCGCTCGAGAACGTGGTGAAGATCCTCCAGAACACTCTGCGTCCGGACGATCGCCTTCGGCACGTGAAGCCCGCGCTCTCGGCCACGTTCGTGGGGGGCGCCGTCGTCGGGCACGAGAAGGGGTACATCGCCCACTTCGTACGGGTTGGCCCCGGTGCGGCGGAGCACCGCGGCAAAGGGGGTGCCCAGCCGCTGTTCCTTCTGGGGCGCGGCGTGGACGCCTGCCTGGGACCTGGGCCCCTCGGCGAGTCGGGGCTCGCGGGACTCGAAAAGACGGGCGGGGTCGAGGTTCTGCCGGGCGACCTCGTCGCGATCGCGACGGCCGGCCTCGTGAGGGGCCACGAGAAGGGGATCTTCCGCGTTCTCCACGAAGTGGATTCCGACTTCGAGCGGCGTACGGGCCCCCAGACCCTCGCGAGGGATCTCCTGGGCAAGGCCGTGGCGCGGTCGGAGGCGGCCGCTCAACAGGGGCGCCGGGTACTCGACGACTGCATGGCGCTGGCTCTGCTCCGGGTACGCCATGGGACGATATGAACCTGGGGGTTTCTCGACCCCCCCAGGCCCCCCACCGGGGAAACAGCCGCTGGAACCTGGGGGTTTCCCGACCCCCCTCCTCCGCGCGGCCCGGTCGGCCGGTGCCCTGGTTCCCGTGCCCGTCGGCGTCGCGGCGGTCGTCGGACCGTTTTTCCTCGGCACGTGGGCGGGCCTGCTCGCCTTCCCGATCGCGTACAGCTTCTTCTACATCGTCTCGAACCCGGCGCTCCGCCTGCTCGGGGTTTTCCGGTACCACTCGCCGCTCCTGAAGGTCTCGCTTCGCAGCAGGCGGTACTACGAGGTCCACAGCGGAACGCTCCTCGACTACGTGCTGCTCTTTCGCTGGAAAGACCGGGGCGGACGCGCGACCCGCCAGATCCTGGGGCTCTTTCTCGAGGGCTTCTTGGACATCGCCAATGCCGTCGAGAGGGGTGAGATCGCGCGGGACACGCACATCGTGGGCACCTCGTACTTCTTCAGCGAGAAGAGCGCGGAGCGGCTGGGGTTCCGGCTCGAGAGCGCCGGTCTGAGGCTCAGGCTCGTGCTCTTCGTTTCGTACGCCGAGCTGGCGCTCCTCCACAGCTTCGCGCGGGGGCGCCTCTCGTTCCCGAACGTCCTGAACGTGCGGACCGCCGTCGTGCGGGGAGACGAGCTGCTCGCACGACGGGATGAGATGCGCCGCATTCTGACGCGGCTCCGCGAGATCGAGGGCGGTCCCGAGGGACAAGCTCAGGCGGCGTAGGGCCGCCTCCTTCTACTTTCCGGCGCGCAGCAGGTCGCGGATCTCGGTGAGGAGCTTCTCCTCGTCGCTCGGCGCCGGGGCCACCGTGGGGGCGGCGGCCTCTTCCTTCTTGAGCGTGTTCATCGCCTTGATCACGAGGAACATCGCGAGAGCCACGATCATGAAGTCGAAGCTCGACTGCAGGAACTTGCCGTAGGAGAGGAGGACGGCGGGCTGGTCCCCGGCCGCGGCCTTCAGCGTGACGGCGAGCTTCGAGAAGTCGACGCCGCCGATGAGCATTCCGAGAGGCGGCGTGATGACGTCGGCGACGATCGAAGAGACGACCTTGCCGAACGCTCCGCCGATGATGACGCCGACGGCCATGTCCACGACGTTGCCCTTGACCGCGAACTCCTTGAATTCCTTCGCGAGACTCAGGTGTTTCTCTCTTTCTCTCTCCGTCAGAGCTTCATCACGAACGCGGC
>CAZXSG010000192.1:0-7059 GCA_964643185.1 uncultured Holophagales bacterium | reverse complement strand
GCCCGGGTCACGCCGCGAACGCCGTGGTACACGAGCCGCGGGATGCCGCGGGTCCCTCCCTCGCGGGAGGGGCCGACGATGGGCGCGAGCCCCGAGATGTTGCGGTGCAGCTCCTCGACCACGTCCGTCACGCCGGCGACGGCGTCGACGACGAGCCGCGTCGCGCCCTGGAGGTCGGAGGCACCGGATCTCTGAGGAGGGCCGCTCACGTCGCCGGAACGATACCCCCCGGCGCGACGATTCCCGCCGCGGCCCAGCCCTGGTCTCTCATCCAGTCCGCGGCCGACGCGAGGGCCGAGGCATTCCCGGTCAGTCCGTCGTGCGTCGCGCCGTCGACGAGGAGGGTGCGGGAGTTTCTGTGGAGGGCGATGACCGCCGGGTACGCCTCGGCGTGGAAGGCCTCGTCGTTCCGCCCCACGAGCACGAGCATGGGCTCGTCGCCGGCCGAAAGAGCCGCGCGGTAGTCGTCGGGCGCCATGCTCGCGACCGCGCGGAACGTGTACTTCCGAACCTGGAACCCCCGGCCCATGTTGAAGAACAGCGTGTCGAGACGGTTGAGACCGCGGATTCCCACGGCGTTCAGCATCGCGAGGCCGATGAGGCGCTTGACGTGGAGCTTCAGCAGCGCCTCGTCGCCGGGACCCGCGCTCGCCGCGGGCGCCTTCCTCTCGGTGGGCGACGTCATGCCGAGGAGCGGCGCGAGGAGAAGCGTGCCGTCGACGGCGGCGGCGGCCCGCCCGATGGCTTCGCGCCGCGCGGCGACGCGCAGAGCCACGCCTCCGCCCATGGAGTGCCCCGCGAGCACGAGGCGGCCCGCGGGGTTTTCCCGGCGCAGGATCGCGAGGACGTCGGCCACGTCCTCCTCGTACTGGCCGAGGTGGTCGACGTCGCCGGGCCGGCCCTCGGAGAGGCCGTGCCCCCGGAGGTCGAGGCTCACGACGCGCGCGCCCGTCGATTCCGCGAGCAGCCCCGCGGAGCCTGCGAGCCCGATCGACGAGCCCAGCACACCGTGGAGATACAGGACCGTGATTCCCGGCGGGCCCTCGATGGTCCTCGCGGCCAGGCGCGCCCCGTCGCGCACGGCGAAGCAGCGGATGCCCGCGGCATCGCGGCAGGGACCAGCCTTCGGCGTGTCGAACGGGAGGTCCAGCGGCGGTTTCGTGAAGCGGGGCGAAGGCGTCAGCGCGAGTGCCGCCCCGGTGAGCAGCCAGAGCGCCGCGATCGAGGACAGTACGGTTCCGGTGACGATTGCGATCTTGCGAAGGATGCGGTTCATGGACGTTCCTCCAGGCCTGCTCTCGGCAGGCGAATCGGTCTCTTGTTTGGGGAAGCCGGATCTAGACGGGGCTGTCGTCCTTCTCGAAGCGCTCGAGCGAGGAGACGAACGACTCCGCCCGCGCGAGGCTCTGTCCGGCGAGGTCCCTCATGAGGCGCTGGACGAGCGGAGAACCGTCCATGCGGCCCGCATAGCGCCGGGACACCACCAGGCCGAGGAGGATGACCACGAGCCCGAGGATCACGTTGGCGGCGACGTACGGGAGGCTGAGGATCCGGTAGGCGTCCACGCCGAGGAGCCCCAGCCCCACGATGAGGAGCGGAATCCAGGCGAGCGGCGCGAGGAGCAGCGTCCACGTCCAGACCCGCACCCGCAGGACCCGCACGGCCGCGAACCGTTTCTGGATCTCGACGATGGGCGCGGCGTAGTCCGCCCCGCCGAGCAGGACGAGCTGGCGGACGCAGGATCCGAGCGAGACGATCAGCCCGAGGTGGAGAAAGAGTGCCGGAACCGCGAAGCGGATCTCCCGGATGTGGTCCGCGAGAAACGACCCGACGAGGAGGAGGCCCAGCGCGTCGAACGCGATCTCGATCCAAAGGAGCCGCCGGAGTCCCCGGGTGGCCGTCTCGGCCCTGCCGAGAACGGTTTCGCGCAGGAGGCGCGTGTTCAGCCTCAGGCTGGCCGAGAGCTGCTCGTCCCTTTTCTTCCAGAGCCCTTCGAGGCTTTCGAGGTCTTGGCGTTCCATTGTCATTGTGGCCTCCCGTTCAGCCCGCCCGCATGAGATCGCGGCGGAGCTTCTGCTTGAGCCGGGCGAGCTTGGTCCCGACGTTGGTTTCCGAGATGCCGAGGATCTCGGCGATGGTGTCGTAGCGGTGGCCGTCGAGGTGCAGGATGAGGAGCGCGCGGTCCAGCTCGTCGAGCCGCTCCATGGCCTCGTAGAGGAGGCGCAGGTCGTCGTCCGGAGGGCCCGCCGGGTCGGCCACGAGCTCGAGCAGGCCGGGCTCTCCGGGGACGACGTGCCGCGTCCTCGTCATCTCGCTCCTCACGTGCGAGATCGCGACGTTGAGGGCGACGCGGTACATCCAGGTCGAGAATTTTCCGCGCCCGTCGAAGCGCTCGAACGATCGCCAGAGCTGGACGGCCATTTCCTGCGCGAGGTCCTGCCGGTCCTGTGCCGTCCGCGCGTAGGACGACGCGACCTTGTGGAGGATTTTCTTGTGCTCCTCGAGGAGACCCAGGAACCGTTCCTCCGAAGACATCGGGTCTCCTCTCTCCCCACATGATTCGCGCGAAAGGCGAAAAAATCACACGCGTATCCTCGCGGCCGTGAGAACGGACGCGGAACGTGGGCTCGCGCGTCCCTCCGTCGAGAGCTTCCGGTTCGTGCTCGCCCTCTGCGGCGTCGGCGCGGGCGCTGCGGCCTTCGCGATCGCGTTCCGCGCGGCCATGGAGCACGTGATCCACCGGCTCTACGGAGCCGAGAACCTGCTGTCGGCGTTCCGGGGTCTGCCCTGGTCCCAGCGGCTGCTGTTTCCCGTCGCGGGCGGCGTCCTCGCCGGCCTCTTCGCGACGCTCGCCCGAAGGTTCGGCCCGGGCGCCGGCGTGGGCGACGTGATGGAGGCCGTGGTGATCGGGCACCGCCACATCTCGCTCCGGGGCACGCTCGTCAAGGCGCTCGGCGCGTTCTCGGCCATCGTGGGCGGCGGCTCCGTGGGCCGCGAGGGGCCGATCATCCAGATGGGCGGCAGCCTCGGGGGCACGCTGGGCCGTCTGCTCGACGTGAACGACGAGAGGGTGCGCACGCTCGTCGCCGCGGGCACGGCGGCCGGCTTCGCGGCGGCCTACAACACGCCGTTCGCGGCTATCCTCTTCGTCATGGAGGTCGTCGCTGGCGTCGTCGCGCTGGACGCGCTTCTGCCCACTGTGATCGTCACCGTGTTCGCCACGATGCTCACCCGCCTCGCGATCGGGAGCGGCCCCATCTACGGCCAGCGCGTGTTCGCCGTGGAGTCGGGCGTCGAGCTCCTGGGCTACCTCGTGCTGGGCCTTCTCGCCGGCGTCCTCGCGCATCTCTTCCTCGAGCTGCTGTCTTCCGGGGAGCGGCTCGCGGAGAAAACGCGGCTCCCCGCCTGGGCGCGGGCGGGAGCCGGAGGCGCGATCGTGGGCTTCATCGCCCTCTGGCTGCCCGAGGTCGTCGGCAACGGCTACGAGACGGTCAACGTCATCCTCGCCGGGGGGATCCCGCTCGCCGTGCTGGGCTTCGTCTTCCTCGGCAAGGCCGTCGCCACGACGGCCTCGGTGTCCTCGGGCGCGCCCGGCGGCGTCTTCACGCCCACGCTGCTCCTCGGCGCGTGTCTGGGCAGCGCGTTCGGCCACGCGGTGGTCGCCATCTATCCGCAGGCGGGGCCGCCCGAGGCGTATGCGCTCGTGGGGATGGCGGCGTTCTGCGGCGCCACGACCCATGCTCCTCTCATGGCCGCGGTCCTCGTGTTCGAGCTCTCGGGTGACTACGCGATCGTGTTGCCGCTCCTCCTCGCGACCGGCGTGTCGACGCTCCTCTCGAGGCGCCTCCGGGAGGACTCGATCTACGAGGCCGAGCTCCGGAGACGCGGGTACGCGTGGGAGGTGACGCTGACGGGCCGGCATCTCACGGCCGTACCTCGGGCCGAGAGCCCGGACCGCCGCGAATAGCCTGCCGAGTTCCTACAATGCGCCCCTCGTGCGCTTCCCGTGGCTCCTCGTGGTGTGCGGCCTCGCGACCGCGGACCCTTCCGCGGCAGCTCCCTCTCCGGAGCTCGTCCCCGTGGAGGGCCGCTCGGCGTACCGCGTCTACACGGACCGCGACGGCCTGCCCCAGAACGCCATCAACGCGCTCGCGTGGGACCGGCAGCACGTTTTGTGGGTGGGCACCAAGGACGGGCCCGCGTTCGCGAACGGGCGCACGTTCACCCCGTTCGAGCTGCCCAATCGGCGGGCTTCGTCGCACGTCTCGACGCTCCTGACCGCGAAGGACGGGGCGCTCTGGTTCGGAACCGACGGCGGCGGCCTCGTGCGCCTCGCCAGCGGCGCGATGACGGTCTACGACAAGCGGAACGGCCTCGTGGGCGACCGGATCCTGTCGTTCCTCGAGGACCGCGCCGAGGCCGGGGTGCTCTGGGCCGGGACCACCGAAGGGCTCTCGCGCTGGGACGGGCGGACGTTCACGACCGTGTACCAGGGGAGCGGAATGGCGGGCCGCGTCCGCAGCCTCGCGCAGTCGGATCTGGGGCCGAAGGCGGACCTCCTCATCGGCACCCGCTCGGGCCTCGTGCGGCTCGTGGACTCGAAGATCGTGGTGGACGACGGCCTGCCGAAGAAGGGCATCAACACGTTCCTCGAGGCGACCTCCGTCGACGGCGTGCGGCGCCTCCTCTGCGGCACCGACACCGGTCTCTTCGAATGGCGGGAGGATCAGTGGAAGCGGGTCGTGGACGCTCCGTCGCTCACGAACCAGGTGGTCTTCGGCCTCCTCGAGACGAAGACCGCGAACGGGACTCCCGTTCTCTGGGTGGGCACCGTGCACGGCCTCGCGCGCTGCGAGAAGGGGCGCTGGTCGATCGAGGGCACGCGGTTCGGAGAGCCGCTCCGCGGGGTCTGGAGCTTTCTGGCCGGCGAATCTCCGTCGGACCCCGCGTGGATCGGTACCAGCGGGAACGGTCTCGTGAGGATGCGGAACGGGGTGTGGCGGAGCGTCGGCCAGAGCGACGGCCTGCCGATGGATTCCGTTTACACGCTCCTCGAGACGACGGGCTCCGAGCCGGCCCTCTGGGTCGGCACGGCGGCGGGCGGGCTGACCCGGTTCGCCGAGGGCGGGTTCCGGAACTACCCGGACGTGGAGGCGCCGCGGGCCCTCCTCGAGATGCCGGGACCCAACGGACCCACGCTCTGGGCGGGAGCGTTCCTGGGTCTCTACCGGCTCGAGGGAGAGACGTTCCAGCGCGTCGACCGCGTGGCCGGAATCAACTCCGGAATCCGCAGCCTCTACCGCACGACTGGGGATGACGGCTCCCCGGTCCTTCTCGTGGGAACGCTCGAGGGGCTGGCCCGGCTCGAGCGCGGCACCTGGACGGTGCTCGGGAAGAAGGACGGTCTGCCCGACGAGACCATCCGCTGCATCCTCGAGACGCAGGAGCCGGACGGCGTGAGGTCGCTCTGGCTGGGCACCGACGCCGGTCTCCTTCGCGTGCGGAAGGGCGTGATCACCCAGGAGAGCACGGCCAACGGACTCCCGAACGATCAGATCCTGTGCGTGAAGGAGGTTCGCTCGGGCAGCCTGCGCAGGCTCTGGATCGGCACAGCGGGCGGCGGCGCCGCGTATCGCGACCTGGAGGCCCCGACCGGCGCGCGCTGGACGGTGCTGTCGGACGTCTCGTCGCCGCCGCTCCCGAACAACACCGTGTACCGCATCGAGGAGGACTCGCGCGGGCGGCTCTACCTCTTCACGAACCGCGGGATCGCGCGCTGCACACGCGAAGGGCTCGAGGCCTTCCGCATCTTCACGTTCACGACGGAAGACGGCCTGCCGAGCAACGAATGCAACACCGGCGCGTCGCTCGTCGATTCCCAGGGGCGCATCTGGGCCGGGACCATCGCCGGAGCGGCGGTCTTCGATCCCGACGCGGAGTTCGAGGACCGGAGGTCCAAGCCGCTCCAGATCGACCGCCTGCTCGTTTCGGGCCGCGAGCTTTCGGAACGCGCCTCCCTGGATCTCGCGCACGATGAACGGCCCGTGTCGTTTCGCTACGTGCTGCGCTCGTACGTGCGCGAGGGCGATACGCGTTACCGCACCCGTCTCGTGGGCCTCGACGAGGTGGCGACCGAATGGACGGCGGGGAACGAGAAGCTCTACGAGTTCCTGCCCGCGGGGTCTTACACGTTCCAGCTCTGGGGACGCGACTACGCGGGCAACACATCGGGACCGGTCGCGGTTTCGATCCGCGTCCGCCCCGCGCCGTGGCGCACCGGCTGGGCGCTCGGGCTGTACGGTCTGGCGCTCGCGGGTGCGCTGTGGGGCGCGCTGCGCCTTCGGGAGCGCGCCCTGCGGACCCGGGCCCGGCTGCTCCAGGCCACGGTGCGCGAGCGCACGGCCGAGCTGTCGCAGAAGGGAGAGCTCCTCGCCCAACGCACCGAGGAGCTCGAGCGCGCGAACCAGGAGCTCGCGCGGCTCGCGTCGCACGACGCGCTCACGGGCATCGCCAACCGGCGCACGTTCGACCAGATGCTCGAGGGCCACTGTGGGCTCGCGCGGAGATCCAAGGAGCCGCTCTCTCTCCTCATCGTCGACATCGACCGCTTCAAGGACCTCAACGACCGGCTCGGGCATCTCGCGGGCGACGCCTGTCTGCGGGGTGTTGCGCAGACGCTGGACCGGTCCGTGAGCCGCGCCGCCGACCTCGTGGCCCGCTACGGAGGCGAGGAGTTCGCGGTGCTCCTGCCCGGCACCACGGCCGAGGGCGCGGCGCTCGTGGCCGAGAAGCTGCGGGCCGAGGTGGAGGCCTTCGGACGGAACGAGTGGAAGGGGGCGGGAGCGCCCCCGACCGTGAGCATCGGCGTGGCGGCGCTCGTCTCGGAGGACGCGAACGGCGAGCCGCTGGCCGATGCAGGACGGCGCGACCTGATCGCGCGGGCCGACGCGGCGCTGTATGCCGCGAAGGCCGCGGGACGCAACCGGTTCGTGGTTTCGGGAGATCGCGCCCTGTAATCTCGCCGGACCCCAACACCGAGGAGAGAGACGCATGTCGATT